>JAEZSL010000275.1 GCA_023443925.1 Bacillota bacterium
ATTTATAACGATGTCAGAAAGATATTTACAAGTAAGTTAATTCTATTGAACCGCCGTGTACCGAACGGTATGCACGGTGGTGTGAGAGGACGGAAAATCAATTAATGATTTTCCTCCTACTCGATTGCGTTATTATGTCCAGCCTGAAAATATTAGTTTACTACACTTTTTAAAAAATAATGGAATAGACTTTTGTTTATTTTTAAGATTATACTTTTTATATATTAACCTTAATGGAAAAATAGCAGGTTGGTTGTAAGTAAAAAAAGAAGTGATGTATAAAGCTGAATAAAAATAAAGCTGAATAAGAATAAAGCTGAATAATAAAGATGAATAAAAATAAAACTGAATAAATATAAAGCTAAATAAGTATAAAACTGAATAAATATAAAGCTAAATAAATATAGAGCTGTATAAATATAGAATTGAATAAAAAATAGAACTGTATAAATATAGTAAGGAAAAATAGTTGTTACTGCAGAAAAATAACTATAATATAAACCTATATGGGCGCGACTATAGAATCCCGCTCTTTTTTATCGTATAGTAATTATGCACCACTCCGGGATAAAACCCGGCGCCAGGATGCAATAAAAGAACGGATGGATAGTTATGAAAAAAATAGTAAAGAGAAAGCGGCGGTTTACTCTAGGAAGCTCAAAGCTTCAGAAAAAGATTATTATCATATATCTGCTGATGTGCATCTTACCGATTTTTTTGGTAAGTATTCTGGCTTACCGGATTTATTATAACAATATGATTGAACAGGCATATTCCCGGGTTGAACAAAATTCCAGACAACATGAAACGATTTTGATGGAACGCCTGGATATTTATAAAACGGTATTATATGAGATTTTAACGGATAACAAAATCATTAAACTCTCTGAAAGCCTTAACCGATTGACGGATAAGGAATTATTGTTGAGTAAGGCTGGTCTGGAAGCAATATTAAAAAGTTATGTGTATACCTATGATGCCATCAAAAGCATTGCTTTTATGGCTGATAATGGCCAGATCGTAGAATATTCAAGATATTATGGGAGTTTTGATACGACACTCTGGTCGGATAAAGAAAAACGGAATGAACTATATCAGGGGGTTAATAAAGAAGGAGGTCTGTGTTATCTGGCCGCAGTTAATCTGTCCAAAATTAAGAGCAGAACAGATTATGTAATTCTGATGGGTTTTCCGGTACGGAATCTCGTTACAAAAAAGCAGTCAGGTATTTTGTTGTTGGCGCTGGATGATTATATCTTACTTTTTAATCAGGAAAAAGGTGAATTTGATGAGGGCAGCAATCCCAAAGACGGAATTCAGACGCTTATCGTTGATGAAAAAAACCGTATTCTGGCAGGAACTTCAGATAAATACATTGCGAAGTCTTATAATTACATAATAAAGAAGATGTACACCGATGAGTCCGATCTTTTGGAGTGGAGACGTAATATTGAGAGTACAAATTGGCAGATTATTAATGTGGTAGATAAGGCAGTTTATCTAAAGGATATCCACTTTTTCGAAAAAATCGTAATTCTTTTATCTGCGGTTATTACATTGATTTTCTTTGTGATGGTGATCTGGATATCCAGAAAATATATTAATACCATTACCAAGATTGCCAGGGGTATCGGTAAATATGCAGGTTCTCCCGGAGAAGAGATTAATGTTGACATCGATAAGGAAGATGAATTGTATGTAATTGCCAGACAGTTCCACTATATGACGAGAAGAGTGAACCGGCTGGTAGAGAAGTTAAAGCATAAAAATACAGAAATAGAAGAAGCGGTTACAAGCCAGAAACATGCGGAAATCAAAGCGTTAGAAGCGCAGATTAATCCTCATTTTCTTTATAATACATTAGATTCCATCAATTGGAGGGCAATTGAACACGAGGAAGAAGAAATCAGTGATATGCTAGGTACTCTGGGAAGTCTTTTACGGTATAGTGTATCCAATATCGATATGGTAGTGCTGCTTAGTGCGGAAATCAGTTGGTTGAGAAAGTATATCTTTTTACAGAGGGACCGTTTCCATTATTCCTTTGACTGTCAATATGACATTAAAGAAGATGCCCTGGATTTTCCGGTTTATAAGATGCTCTTACAGCCGCTGATTGAAAATACTATTTTGCATGCCTTTGAAGATGTAAAAGAAGGCGGCCTCATCTTTGTTACTAGTTTCGTAAGGGAAGACGGCAGACTTTATATCAGTATCAGAGATAATGGCAGGGGGATGGAAGCGGAGAAGCTAAAGGAGATACAGGCGGGAATCAAAGAAGGCGGGCCTCTTGACAGTAACAGTATTGGAATCAGTAATATTGTCAACCGGCTAAAAATCTATTATCACGGGAAAGCGGAATTAAGTGTTTTTAGCACCTATGGAGAAGGAACGGAATTTATAATGCTATTACCTGATGTAAGCAAGTAGGTATTGCGAAACAAGGAGAGAGGTAAAGGTATGGTAAAAATTATTATAGTGGAAGATGAATACAGAATTCGAACGGGTTTAGGCAATTTAATTGAGAAAGTTGGCGTAAACTGCAAAGTAATTGCAGAGGCGGAGAATGGATATGAGGGATTAAAGTTAATACAGAATCTGGAACCGGATATCGTGATTACAGATATCAGTATGCCCAAATTTGACGGCCTAGAGATGATTGAAAAAGCAAAAGAACTGGGGCTTTCCTGCAAATTTGTAATCTTGAGCGGTTATGCAAATTTTGAATATGCACAAAAGGGGATACGCCTGGGGGTAAAGGAATATTTATTAAAACCGGTTACAATTACCAATGTCCGGGAGTTATTAGGCAAGCTGGCAGAATCGGAGACGGAAGTGAAAGAACACAGAGAGGAATCGGTGAGCGGTTTTTCCGGTGTTGTATCGGATATGATACGTAAAATAGAGACAAATTACGGGCAGCATCTGGGGTTGGATTATTTTGTGGATAAGTATCGCCTTACACCGGAATATATCAGCATTTTATTTGCAAAGGAAACCGGAGTCACCTTCTCCAATTATCTGAAGAGGGTGAGAATTGAAAAAGCGAAGGAACTTTTGATGAATACCAATATAAAAATTTATGAGGTAGCCTGCAGGGTGGGATATCCGGATCAGAAATATTTCTCCAAGGTATTTAAAGAATATACGGGAGTTTCGGCAAAGCAGTTTGTATTAAATGAAAGCAGGAAAATAGAAAGATAGAATATCTTAGTTTTATACACTTTTTTTAAGATAGTACGATTTTTTTTGAAATGTACAGATAGTATACTAAACATACAAACAAAATAAATGGAGGTACATTATGAGAAAGAAATTTGGGGTATTTCTTGCAATCGCTATGAGTGTAGTAACACTGATGGGCTGCGGCGCAGGTACAAAAACTACGACGGGAACTGCCGATACGGCGGAAAAGGCAGGTACCACAGAAACAGCAGCTGCAAGTGGGGATGCGGCGAACAGTGAAGGGAAAACCGAAATAACGTTCTGGCATTATATGTCGGAGGACAAAGAAGGAAAGTTTGTGCAGGCAGCGGTCGATGAGTTTAACAAGTCTCAAAACGAAATCTTTGTGAAAGCTCAGTACATACCCAGAGATGAACTAATGAAACAGTATACCATCGGTGTTGTATCCGGAGAACTTCCGGACTGTGGCATGGTGGATAATCCGGATCACAATTCTTATGCTTCCATGGGAGTATTTGAAGATATTACAGATTTGTATAATTCCTGGGATGAAGCAAATTTCTTAGAGGGCTCTTTAAATTCCTGTAAATACGAAGGCAAGCTTTACGGACTTCCCTGGGGTAATAACTGCCTGGGACTGTTCTATAATAAGGAAATGCTTTCTAAAGCGGGAGTTGAGGTTCCCACCACCTGGAGTGAACTGGAAAAAGCATGTGAAGTATTAACAACAGATAAAGTAAAAGGTCTTGCCATTTCTGCAATCGGAAATGAAGAAGGAACGTTCCAGTATATGCCTTGGTTATTATCTTCAGGCGGCAGTGTAACCGACTTAACCTCGGAGGGCTCTAAAGAATCCTTAATTTATTTAAGCAATCTGGCTGAAAAAGGATATATCAGTAAAGAATCTGTAAACTGGACACAGGCAGATGCTGAGAAACAGTTTGCATCAGGACAGGCAGCCATGATGATTAACGGACCTTGGCAGTTCTCCGGATTAGCAGAAGATGCTCCGGATATGGAGTATGGAGTTGCTAAAGTTCCGAAAGCAGATGACGGCGTTTATGCATCCGTATTAGGCGGAGAAAATGTAGGTATATGTAACGGTGCCAATATAGAAGCCTCCTGGACCTTCCTTACTTATATGACCAATAAAGAAAATTCACAGAAGATTTGTTCTGCAATCGGACGTTTTTCACCAAGATCTGATGTTGATATTCAGGCAATGTTTAAAGATGATCCTCAGAATGCATTGTTCGCAGAATTAATGGAAGATGCGCAGTCCCGCGGACCTTCCCCGAAATGGCCTGAAATCTCTGCAGCAATTTATACTGCGGAACAGGAAGTACTTACAGGACAAAAAGATGTTGATACGGCAATGGCAGATGCACAGAAAAAAATAGATGCCTTAGCAGAGACGGAATAGTCAGTAAATTTATGAAACGGAAGTCTCATCACGGAAACAATAATAGATTGTAATGTGGTGAGACTTTTATATTAGCGAAAGCAGTGCAGCTGTTTCGGACGGTATTAAGAAAGGAACGTGAATATGCAGTCTAAAAGAGATAGAAAAGATAAATTAATCGGATATTGTTTTATTTTACCGGCCGTGCTATATATGTTATTATTTATCGGTTATCCAATTGTATATAACTGGCTGATCAGTTTCCAGGATGTAACAGCTACAACCCTTGCCAGTACGGCTCGTGATCTGATCGGATTTGATAATTATAAAGATATTGTCTCGGACCCTACTTTTTTTAAGGCAGTCAGGCAGACTTTTTTTTATACGGTTTTTTGCCTTGTGTTTCAATTTTCCCTGGGATTTTTATTTGCCCTGTTTTTTTCAAAAAATTTTAAATTATCAAAACCCATCCGTGGATTTATCGTAATCAGCTGGATGCTGCCGGTTACGGTAACGGCATTGGTATTTAAATTTATGTTTGCGGAGAGTAACGGGATTATCAATATGATTCTCTTAAATTTAAATATTATCGGTAAACCGATTGGATGGCTGATACAGGGAGGGACGGCTATGTGGGGACTTATCATAGCAAATTCCTGGGTTGGAATTCCGTTTAATATGCTTCTCCTTACAACCGGATTAAATAATGTATCAACAGAAGTTTATGAGGCGGCGGCTATCGATGGAGCAGGTTCCGT
Source organism: Bacillota bacterium (assembly GCA_023443925.1). The sequence goes on from JAEZSL010000275.1 coordinate 5,347, forward strand.
GCAGCGCTTTGCGAAGATAACCTTACCGTTATTAAAACCAACAATTATGTCGGTTTTAGTTCTTGGATTTGTATATACCTTTAAAGTTTTTGATTTAGTTTATGTAATGACGGGTGGCGGCCCGGTAGACGCCACAGAGGTGATGTCAACCTATTCGTATAAATTATCTTTCCAGTTGTTTCACTTCGGAGAAGGAGCAGCGGTTGCCAATGTCCTGTTTGTATGCTTATTTTTGGTAGCATTACTTTATTTGAAAACAATCTCGAGAGATGAGGTGATATAGTTGAAAAATAAATACTTTTTTCAACATCTTGATTTTTACGTGCGCCTAAGCGCACAGTTAGGAGTTTAGGTTGAAAAAACAAAAGCAGTTTTTCAACATCCTGGTTTGTACGTGCGCCAGTGCGCACAGATTGGAGTTTAATATGAAGAAATTACATTTGAACGAAAGGCATAGAAAAATATGCTTAAATATTTTCGGAGTTTTAATAGCAGTATTTTTTCTTTTCCCGATTTACTGGATTGTAATTAATTCCTTTAAGATGGATGGAGAGATATTTTCAAGTACACCTACCTTTTGGCCCCGTGAATTCACTTTAAAAGCATATCAGGATCAAATATCTAATTTAATGGGTCCTTTGAAAAATTCTATTATCATTGCATGCGGTTCCATGTTATTATCTATGTGCCTCTCCATACCGGCAGGGTACGGACTGGCAAGGTATCGTGTAAAAGGAATGAAATTTTTTGTACTGATATTTTTGATCACACAGATGTTACCCGCATCTTTGGTATTGACTCCTTTGTTTTTGACTTTTTCCAAAATGAGCTTATTAAATACATACTTTGCGCCGATTTTATCTACAGCAACAATATCCATTCCATTTACGATTCTTTTATTAAGGCCTAACTTTTTAAGTATGCCGAAAGAATTGGAAGATTCGGCGAAGATAGACGGATGCAATGCGTTTACCTCATTTATAAGAATTGCAATACCGATCACAAAACCGGCAGTGATTACGGCAGGCTGTTTTAGTTTTGTCATGTCCTGGAATGACTTGGCATATTCCATGACCTTTAATACAAGAGCAGATATGCGCCCCATGACGGCGGCTATCTATAATTTCATGAA
>JAEZSL010000093.1 GCA_023443925.1 Bacillota bacterium
AATTAAAGGAGATTTTATTATGTTAGATGGAAAAAAGACATTATTCAGCGGTATGCAGGCTACGGGCAACCTGACTTTGGGAAATTATCTGGGGGCTTTAAGCAACTGGATTACTTTAAATGAAGAATATGAATGCTTTTATTGTGTGGTTGACCTTCACTCTATAACTGTAAGGCAGGATCCGGCAGAACTTCGCAAGAGGGCAAGGGCTTTGCTTACACTTTATATTGCTGCCGGCTTGGACCCGGTTAAAAATTGTATCTATTATCAGTCTCATGTATCCGGTCACGCAGAATTAAGCTGGATATTAAACTGCTTTACTTACATGGGTGAGTTAAACAGAATGACCCAGTTTAAAGATAAGTCTGCAAAACACTCGGATAATATTAACGCCGGTTTATTCACCTATCCCGTATTAATGGCAGCAGACATTTTATTATTTCAATCCGATGTGGTACCGGTAGGTGCGGATCAGAAACAGCATTTGGAGATTACCAGGGATATAGCAATGCGGTTTAACAGCATATACGGAGATGTATTTACTGTTCCGGAACCTTACATCGGAAAAACCGGAGCCAAAATCATGAGCCTGCAGGACCCGGCTAAAAAGATGTCAAAATCAGATGAGAATGTGAATGCAAGTATATTCCTGATGGATGACCCGGATACGATTATCCGAAAATTTAAAAGAGCCGTTACGGATTCGGATAATCAAATTCTTTACACCGAGGAGAAGGCGGGAATTAAAAATCTTATCGACATTTATAGTACAGCCATGAATAAGACAGCCGATGAGGTGGTAAAGGAATTTGACGGCAGGGGTTATGGTGATTTTAAACTGGCAGTCGGTGAAGCAGTTGTATCGGTTTTAAAGCCAATTCAGGCCAGAGTAGAAGAACTAAATAAAGATAAAGCTTATATTGATGGTATTATTAAAGAAAATGCGGAAAAGGCCAGTTACTTTGCAACAAAGACACTGCGCAAGGTTCAGAAAAAAGTAGGTTTTCCTGAAAGAATCCGATAATCGTAAGGTGTAATAGTATTCAAATCACATACTGTTGCAAATAAGCATAATACTTGGAGGAGTTGCATGAAGGTAGTATTCCTGGAAACAGATACACTGGGTGGGGATGTGGATTTATCCATATTTGATCAGTTCGGCGAAGTTATAAAATATAATAAATCAGAACAAGGTAAGGATCCTATAAGAGCCGCCGAGGCAGATATCTTAATTGTTAATAAAGTACCTATGAACGAATCAACACTGTCTGAAGCAGATAAGCTCAAGCTTATTTGTATCACCGGAACCGGCACCAATATCGTGGATTTTGCATATACCAGCAGAAGAAATATTGCGGTAGCCAATGTTAAGGGCTATTCCACCTCTTCTGTTGTACAGCATACCTTTGCACTTCTGTTTTATGTATATGAGAAGTTAAATTTCTATGATAACTTTGTAAAAAGCGGGGATTATGCAAAAAGTGATATTTTCAGCCGGTTTGATATTAAATTTCATGAGTTATCCGGAAAAACCTGGGGAATTATCGGACTTGGAGATATTGGCCGGGGAGTTGCCGATATAGCAAAGGCTTTTGGATGCCGGGTTATCTATTACTCCACCTCCGGCAAAAATATCAATCGGGACTATGAACAGGTGGATTTTAATACGCTGTTAAGTACCTCCGATATAATATCTATCCATGCCCCATTAAACAGCGAAACGGTGAATCTGATAGATAAAGGTGCCTTCGCCAGAATGAAAGACACAGTCGTATTATTAAATCTGGGTAGAGGCCCAATTGTAAACGAAGAAGCATTAACAGAAGCTCTTGAAAATGACAGGATTGCGGCAGCGGGCCTGGATGTAATAAAAGTAGAACCAATGTCACCGGATAACCCGCTGCTTCGTATTCAGGACAGTAAGAAATTGATTATTACCCCCCACATTGCCTGGGCTACTGTTGAAGCCAGAACGCGCTGTGTTGAGGAGGTATATGAAAATATTAAGGCATATATACGAGGAGAAGAGCGGAATATAGTTAAATAAAATAAACGAGCTGCCACAAAAGTGGCAGCTCGTAGTTTTTAATTAGATTTTACCTCGTTCCATTTCTGTAAATAAAGCTTCTCCATATCCGTACCAAGGTAATGGTAGGTTGAACATCTTTCCAACACCGATGCCTCGGGGAAGGCTACGGTACTGTTTTTAATATCTTCATCCTGGATTAGTTCTCTTGCAGCTTTATTTGGAGTAGAGTAAGTGATATATTCAAAATTTTTCAGCGCAATCTCCGGATCACACATGAAATTAATCCATTTTTCCGCATATTCCTTATTGGGAGCATTTTTAGGGATTACCCATCCGTCAATCCATACATTGGAGCCTTCTTTCGGTACGACATACTCCAAATCCGGATTCTCTCTCTGGGTAAAAATGGCTTCGCCGGAATAGATAACTCCGATAGGGTTCTCGCCGCCGATCATCTTATCCCTAACCTGGTCTACAACGTATGCATCTACCATGGGGAATTGTGATTGCAGCAGTTTTTTCGCTTCCTCCAGCTCGGTTTCTTTTTCCGTATTAATATCATAACCCAGATAGGAAAGAGCAATACCAAAAGCATCCCGTACACTGTTAATCATAAGGATATCTCCGGAATATCCGTTTTGGTTGATAAAATTGGAATCAAAGAGAGCGCCCCAGCTGTCAATGGGTTCCTTAATCATGGATTTGTTATATAAGATACCCACGGTACCCCAGCAATAAGGTACGCTGTATTTATTGCCCGGATCAAATTCCGCAGCGCTTTTTAAATAAGCCTGGTCGATATTTTTAATATTAGGTACATTGTCATAATTAATTTCTGCCAGCATATCTTCGGCAATCATTTTTTGAATCATATAGTCAGAAGGACATACAACGTCATATTTTACAGAACCGGTCTTTATAACCGGATACATATCTTCATTTTGTTCGAATTCATTGTATTCTACCTTAATTCCTGTCTCTTCTTCAAATAAATCTGCTACTTCCGGATCGATGTATTCACCCCAGTTGTATACGTAGATAGTAGGTTTATTGCTTTTCTGGCAGCCGGTAAAGCTTAAAACGCAGACAGAAGCCAGCAGTAATGCGGCTGTGATTTTTCTCATATTTATCCTCCTTTTCGTGCGGCGACCGGCAATGCATAAAAATTGGCCGGTCAGAGTGTTTGTGTAAGTCGGGCTACCTGTCATTATGTGCTTTGGCAGCTTTTAGCGGATTCTTGATTTTGTCATTTCTGCGGTTAATTAAAATCAGTAAAACCAGAACAGAGACAAACAAAAGTGTGGACAGAGCATACATTTCCGGTTTGATACCTTTTCGCACTTCAGAATAGATTTTGGTGGACAGGGTATCAATGGAAGCACCTTTTGTAAAATAGGTAATTACAAAATCATCAAGTGACATGGTAAAGGCCAGTAAAAATCCGGACAATACTCCCGGAAAAATATCCGGGAAAATTACTTTATAAAAAGCATAGCTTCTGGAAGCACCTAAATCCAGTGCTGCTTCATAAGTATTCATATTAAGTTGTTTTAATTTCGGCATGACACTTAAGATTACATAAGGTATATTAAAGGTTATATGCGCCATCAGGACACTGGAAAAACCCAGGGAATAATTCAGGGCAACAAAAAGCAGCATCAGGGATATACCGGTTACAATATCGGCATTTAACATGGGAATATTGGTTATGCCCATTAAAACCGCTCTCGGAATGCGTCTCATATTATTCATGGCTAAGGATGCGGCGGTACCGATAACCGTAGCAATCAGTGCCGATAACAGGGCTATAAGCAGAGTGCTGTACAAAGCCTGCATAATATCACTGTCCTGGAATAAACGGCTGTACCAGTTAAAGGTAAAGCCTCCCCATTTGGATCTGGATTTTGATTTATTAAAAGATAAAATAATCAAGATAAGAATGGGAGCGTACAAAAATAGCAAGATCAGGCCCAGATAGAACCTTTGCATTAATTTTTTTACCATACACTTTTGCCCTCCTCTTCCTTATCGTATTTGGCGAGTACGGCCATACTGATTAATATAAAGATCATTAATACCAGAGACAGTCCTGAACCGGTGTGCCAGTTATTAATGGTCTTAAACTGCTGTTCAATGATATTACCGATTAAAACAACTTTACTGCCGCCTAAGATTTCAGAGATTACGAAGGTAGTGAGAGAAGGCACAAAAACCATGGTAATGCCGCTGATTACGCCCGGAAGGCTGAGGGGAAGTATAATTTTTATAAAGGTTTGGACTCCGTTGGCACCCAAATCTCTGGCAGCATTAGTAATATCATCACTTATTTTGATCAAAACATTATAAATAGGCAGGATCATAAAGGGAAGAAAGTTATAAACCATACCGAATATAATGGCTGCCGGTGTATTTATTATATTAACATTAGGCAAATGCAGCAGATTCAGAAAAGTATTAATAACGCCGGTCTTTTCCAGAATGTTCTGCCAGGCCAGGGTCCGGAGTAAAAAGTTCATCCACATAGGTAAA
>JAEZSL010000095.1 GCA_023443925.1 Bacillota bacterium
AACATCCGTTTCAAAGTTCTCATCTGTAAATTTTAATTCCATGATTCTTCCTCCTGTGACATTTCGTCTGGTATATTGTTTCTTTTCACCTATTATATAGAATGCCTCCGGCAAATCAGTTTATGCACTTTCGTTTACCATTTGCTTTCAGCCTTTCGGCTTCGTTTTTCCCTTGCCAAGGATTGCAGCAACTTCATCCCAGGAACGTTTTATACGGATTGCATTTTTGTTCAGGTCGTTATTGCCCCCTAAAGCTTTTGAAATCTGTGTTTTTACGGATTTTTTCACATTATCTCACCTGATTCATACGGTTCTTGATATAAATTATTAAGGAATCCCGCATAATATCACCACAATCCAAAAACCTGACATAATTTATTATTAACCGAATTTTTTTTATTAACCAAGCGTATAAAAGGGTTAAACTTATGCTGCACTCATTCATCTAAGCGGATTAAACTTAAGTCTGCTCTTCCACTCCTTAGCGGTAAGACACCAGCCTGTGAATGGGATTGCCCATAGATGAAAATCTTTCTTCATACTCTGTCATTACATTTCCTTCGGCATATTCACTATGGTGCAGGTCATAGGTATGATTGCGCAGCTTCCAATCTGCTATATCAACCTGTTCTAAGGAAAATGCAAACAACTCACTGTTGTCAGTTTTAAATATAACTTCTCCCTCCGGATGAAGAAATTTATCATACCTGGCTAAGAACTCCTTAGAGGTTAGCCTTCTTTTTGCATGACGGTCCTTCGGCCAGGGATCAGAAAAATTAAGATAAATCCTGTTGATTTCATTCTCAGCAAAAATATCATTAATATATTCTGCGTCAAAACGGATCAGCCATAAATTATTAAGTTCCTGCTCTTTTCTTTTTTCCACGGCACGGATTAATACACTTGAATATTTTTCAATGCCGATATAATTAATATTCGGATTCTCACTGGCCAGCTGTATTAAAAACTTTCCTTTTCCCATACCGATTTCTATGTGTATCGGATTCTCATTTCCGAATAATTCTTTCCACTTACCCTTAAGACTCTCCGGGTCATGAACTATAAATTCATTGGCTGCGATCACTTCCCTGGAACCGGTAACATTCCTTAATCTCATAAAATCCTCCATTTGCTATTTCGCCGTTAATTCGCTTATTACCGCTTACATTATAACACAGAGTATGATAAAAACAATGATTTTTTAAACTCCTGCCCGATGCTGCTGCCCTTTCCCAAATTACTGCCCTATGCTTTAATTCTTCTTGGTATTTTTTAATCCTTACAGCGCTATTTCCTTGTCCTGACGAATTACAGAAATTTCTGAACTATTAGCACCATGTGTATCACAATTTTTATTAAAGTGCTTATTATATGTTTTATAACAATGCCTTACCCAGGATAAAGACCGTACTTCTCTTTGTATATCAATTCTTATCACGATCAATTGCAATATTTAGCAAAACCACAATGATTTGTACAATTTTACTATGGTATTTTTGGAAAAATGTAGTATTATATAGACAAGCATTTTGTTAAATATTGTATATTTTATCCTATAATTCCTATATGCATAAAAACTATAAATATTAGGAGCAGAGACTATGGAGCGAGTTATTAATCTTTTGCATGACATAGAAGAAAAGGCCAACCAGATCGTTAAACGGGCCAATGAAGAAAAGATCCGGCTCAATGATCAGCTACAAAAAGAGGTGGAAAAGCTGGATCGCGAAATTATGGCGGAAAATACAAAAAAATTAGAAGTCTTAAAAGCCGGCATTGATAAAGAGTTGAACCTGGAGAAACTGTCTCTTATAAATGAGTGTAATAAACAACTATCTAGTATGGATGCAGATTACCAGGAAAAACATAGCCGGGTGGCACAGGTAATTTTTCAGGAAATCATTAAAACATAGGTACTTTGGAGGCCTTTTATGGGTAATTTGTTAACCTACAGCGGAATTGTTACAAAGATAAGAGCAATGGAAGCAAACCTGATCCGTTATGAGGATTATCTAACCGTTGCCGGCTTAGAATCAACGGCGGATTTCTTCGCCTTTTTAAAAAACCATCCCGGATACCGTGAGATATTTAACAGCTATGATGAACACGGCCTGCACCGTGGAGAGGCAGAAGGCTTTTTTATATACAGCGTTTATCTGGACTTTTCAAAAATATATGAGTTTGCCGGTATAGACCAGCGAAAGGCTCTGGATTTTACCTTTTTCCGTTTTGAAGTAAATATCCTGAAAGCTTGTCTGCAAAAGGTATATAACCACACCGGCGATTACGGCTTAAGTATTTTTTCTGACTTTTTCAGCAGACATTCTCTGTTGGATATAAAAGCTCTTTCCGCCTGCACCACCATGGAAGAATTCGTGGTATGCCTGAAAAATACGGAATATTACCCGTTACTATATAATTTATTAAACAAGAATGGCATAACTCCTTTTGATTACCAGATGCAGCTGGATATTTATTATTTCAAAAAAGCCTGGCAATTAAAAGATAAACTTTTAAGCGGTGACGATCAAAAAGCCGTTACCCACAGTCTGGGAACAGAAATTGATCTGCTTAACCTATTATGGTTATACCGTTCTAAAAAGTATTTTTCTGTCCGCTCTGCTGATTCCTATGCTTATGTTATACCCTTAACCTATAAACTTACTAAGGAAAAACTTATGCTGCTTATGGAAGCAGGTTCGGTTGATGAATTAATAGCAGTTACCCGAACAACCAATTATGAAAAAATAAGTTCCTCTCTGTCAGAGGGTTCCATTGAAACTGTCTTTGAAAAGCAGTTGAATAAAATATATAAAGACAACAGTTCCCGGTATACTGCCTCCATGTCACCGGTTAATTACTATTTGTATCTGAAACAAAAGGAAGTAAAACGGCTGACTACGGCTCTTGAATGCATACGTTATAAACTATCCCCACAGGATTCCTTAAGGCATATACTGCCAAATTAAATGGAGGTGGCACAATGGTTGAAAAAATGAAATTTATCAGCATCACCGGACCCAAAAGTGATTTTGACCGGGTAGTTAATGTTTACCTGAATAAATACGAAATCCATTTGGAAAATGCTTTATCGGAACTCAAAGCCGTCCAGGACCTAAAACCATTTATTGAAGTGAATCCTTATAAGGATATTCTGGCAAAAGCATCAGAACTTGTGGAAAAACTGGATGAAAATGTGCCTCCGGCAGACAATGCTATGACCCCCAATACCGCTTCCGGCATTATCAGCTCAATTGCCGCAGAACTGGAGGATTTGGAGTCCAGAAAAAAAGTCCTGAAAGAAGAACGGGATCATTTACGGGATTTGATTAGTAAAATTAAGCCCTTCCGGCATCTGGATTATGAAATTAATAAAATACTGGATTTCAAGTTTACAAAGTTCCGGTTTGGCCGTATATCCCGGGAATATTTTACCCGGTTCTCCAAATATGT
>JAEZSL010000130.1 GCA_023443925.1 Bacillota bacterium
TAATAAATTCTGTTTTTTCTTCTGCGGTAAAAGTCAATAATTCTCTTATTTCTACCGGAGCCGTTTTATGGCTGATGCCTATATTAAATAACCTCATTTGTAATCCTCTTTCACAATAAATAACATATATAAATAACTTCACACTGTTTGGATATATGACCCATTCATTATAACACAAACTAAATAAACGTACAGATAAAAGTATGGAAGTGATTTAATATTACCGCAGGTATTTCGTTTTACACTCCTATCTGTGCGCTTTGGCGCACGTATAAATCAGGATGTTGAAAAAGTTTATATTTTTCTACCTACCCGGCACGATTGATTATTCAGCCGGACAAGAAAAGATTGACAAAGTAAATCCAGGAGAACTATACTAAAATTTATAAAGCAGCCAGTTATGTAAAACAATTAACAGGAGAAGAGATCATGAAAGCAATCGTTGTTTATTATTCTTTTGAAGGCAATACAAAATTAATCGCAGAACTTATTGCCAAAGAAACAGGAGCAGAACTCTTAGAGTTAAAACCGGAAAAAGAGATCCCAAAAGGCGGATTTAAAAAATTCTTCTGGGGCGGCAAAAGTGTTATTTTTAAAGATAAACCCAGATTAATTAATACAATCCCGGATTTAGCCCCCTACGATACCATATTTATCGGAACCCCTATATGGGCAGGCAGTTTTACTCCTCCGGTCAATACCTTTCTCTCAAATACAGTAATCAGTAATAAAAAACTTGCCTTATTTGCCTGCCATTCCGGCGGCGGAGCGGATAAATGCTTTGAGAAACTAAAAAATACCTTAACAGGCAATACCTTAATCGGTACAACCGCTTTTACTGATCCAGTTAATACAGAAGCGGACTCAGTAAACGAAAAGGTTAAAAAATGGCTTGAATCAATTCTTTAAAAAGGACCTGGTGTTTTATTTGTTTGGATTCCAAATACTTTAAACCACCAAGTCCTTTTTTAGTTTTCTTATTTAAATACCGTTATTCAACAACAACACCCTTTTGAAGCATGATATTGGCATAGAGTGCTTTTTCACTGGTCGCAATAATTGCATAAGCCGTTTTCGCCTCATCATAAAAGGCAAACCGTTCAATACAGCCTACTGCCTTTTCTCCCCGGTCATCATATTTTGTTACAATTTCCTTATAAGTGTCCCAAATAGGTGTCTCAACCGTATCTCCGGGCATGACTTCCATCAGGTTCACCGGTTTTTCAACATAGGTATCCAGCGGGAATACTTTTAAGATTGCATCCAGTACTTCCGGAACACCGTGTCCGTCACAACGGATTACAATGGCATTCTTTCCCATGGATTCTGCCGGAAAATTACCGTCTGAAATTACAAGACGATCACTGTGTCCCATTTCACACAATACTTTTAATAATTCCGGTGATAAAATTGCAGGTATACCTTTTAACATAAAGACCTCCATATATTCTTACAATTGGTTATAACCAGCCATGATAAACCTGACAAACTGATTCCTGAGATGGTTTCCAAATTCCAGAAATGAAATTTATGCATAATAACAGAGTCTGATTACAGGATTTTTTACTTCCATAACTCTTTTATCATGGATATAACCTATGTGTTGTTATTTTATACTAATAATATCCTTATACCGTGTATAAGCTTCATCCCAGGCTTTGGTATTATCCGGCTCATACCGGATAATATCCGGTGACTGTCCGATAATTCTCCTGGCTTCTTCTAAATCTTTAATATGTCCGGAAGCAATGAGCTGCAGCGCAACATTCCCCAGTACCGTAGCTTCTACAGGACCGGCAATCACCGTACGGCCGCTGGCATCTGCGGTAAACCGGCAAAGCTGCCTGCTCTGGATACCCCCGCCTACCATATGAATACTGCTGTATTCTAGTCCGGTACAGTCACTGATCTGTTCCAGGGAGTAACGGTATTTTAGTGCCAGGCTTTCATTGATGCAGCGTACGATCTCACCCGGAGTTTCCGGAACCTTCTGTCCCGTCCGGCTGCAAAATTCCTTTATACGGTTTGGCATATCACCGGAAGGAGAAAACTCTGCGTGATCCGGATCAATAAAACTCGTAAAGGGTTCCGCTTCGTTAGCCAATTCTTCCAGCTGGCCAAAGCCATACTCCTTACCTTCTCTAATCCACTGTCTTCTGCTTTCCTGAACCAGCCATAAACCGGTTATATTTTTGAGGAAAGATGCCCTCCCTCCATATCCGCCTTCATTGGTAATGTTATAATAGTCCGATTTTTCATTAATCAGCGGCTCCTTAAGCTCCGTTCCGATTAAGGACCAGGTACCGCAGCTGATGAATATAAAATCCTTCTCTTTTGCAGGTACCGCAGCCAGGGCACTCTGGGTGTCATGACCGGCTACTGCTATCACATCGCATTTTTTAATGCCCAGCTCTTCACAGACCGCATCGGATAAAACACCAATCTTCGTACCGCTGGGTACCACCGGAGCAAAAATCTTTTCCGGTAAGCCCAGAGCCTTTATTACTTTATGAGACCAGGTTCCTTTTTTGGCATCCATAAGCTGTGTCGTGGAGGTAATGGAATATTCCGCCGTCTTTTCCCCGGTTAACATATAATTAAGTAAGTCCGGGGTTAACAGTAGTTTATCGGTGCGTTCCAGCAATTCCGGCCGGTTTTCTGCCAGGGACAGCAACTGGAAAGCTGTATTTATTTCCATGAACTGATTGCCGGTAATCCCGTAAAACTCCTGTCTGGGGATCTTCTCAAAACTTTTATCAAGCATTCCCTGGGTACGGTTATCTCTGTAATGCACTGGATTTTCAAGGAGCTTCCCGTTTTTATCAAGGAGCCCGAAGTCAACGCCCCAGGTGTCAATACCAATACTGTCAAAATCAGATTCATGCTTTGCTTTGATCAGCCCCTGCTTAATCTCATGAAACAGCCGGAGGATATCCCAGTACATGGTACCGTTTACCAGCACCGGGTCATTGGAAAACCGGTGTATCTCCTTTAACTGTATGGAATTACCGTCGTAAATACCAAGCATGGCTCTTCCGCTGGAAGCACCAAAATCAAACGCCAATACTTTCTTCACGGTTTATCCTCCTTTATTTGTACAGGGGTCCGTAAGCCTCACAAGCCCTGTAATCCTGACCTTCTTTATCCATACCAAAAGCATTCCAGGATGCCGGTCTGAATATCTTTTCTTCCGCAACATTGTGCATGCAAACCGGGATTCTTAAGATGGAACATAAGGTGATGATATCCGCGCCGATATGACCGTAGCTGATGGCACCATGATTTGCTCCCCAGTTATTCATAACGTCATATGCGGATTTAAAAGCACCTTCTCCGGTAAGTCTGGGAGCGAACCAGGTACAAGGCCAGGTATAATCTGTTCTCTTCCACAGTTTGTCAGATACCTCTTCCGGAAGATTTACAGTGTAGCCTTCTACCAGCTGCATAACAGGACCGATTCCTTTCACCAGATTTAAACGCATCATGGTAACAGGCATTTCGCTTCTGGTTAAGAATCTGGAGGAATAACCGCCTCCTCTGAAATAACCGATATCGGCTGCGTTCCAGGTAGTTGCATCCAGGCAGGCTTTCTGGTCTGCTTCTGTCATTTCCCAGAAAGGTTTAATAATACCATTCCCCTTGGCATCCTTTACTTCACCGCAGGCATCAATGCAGGCGGCACCGGAATTGATGAGATGAATGAAACCTTTGGACTGCTCAGCAACACCTTCTAAATCATAGCCGGTTGCTTTTTTAACCGCTTCCGGACTCCAGTAGGTTCTTACATCTGCAAAAATCTGAGCCGTATTGGTCAGTAATTTGCCAAAGAGCATACCCACACCGTTTAGCGTATCATTTTCAGTTGCAAGGATATAAGGCTCTCTTGCACCTTCCCAGTCAAAAGAAGAATTAAGCATGGCTTCCGGGAAATCACAGTTGGGATGAAAGTCTGTCCACTGTCTCTGTCCCTGGAAACCGCCTGCGATAGCATTATGTCCAACTCTTTCTTCCTTGGCATCTTCCGGTAAATTCGGATTGCCGTTATATAAATCTTTAATGATACACATCATCTTAACAACAAATTCCCAGTCCTGTTCTTTTTGTTCCGGGGATTTTTGTATCTCAGAAGGATTCTTGTCAAAACCTTCCTTACAGTTTGCCTTTGCCCAGGCAAGGGCTTTTTCAAACTCTGCTTTATCATATATATCTTCCGTCATTCTGCGGATAATTTCAACTTCATCTACGGATTCCACTCTCATACCCAGGTATTCCTCAAAAAATTCCGGGCTGATGATAGATCCGGCAATACCCATACAGATGGAGCCGATCTGTAAGTAGGATTTACCACGCATGGTAGCGGCTGCTACGGCAGCACGGCCGAAACGCAATAATTTTTCCTCCACGTCGGCGGGAATATCCGTATCCTCTGCATTCTGTACATCATGTCCGTAAATTCCGAAAGCCGGAAGACCTTTTTGTGCATGTCCGGCAAGTACGGCTGCTAAATATACCGCACCGGGTCTTTCCGTACCGTTAAAGCCCCAGACTCCTTTAATTGTCATGGGATCCATATCCATGGTTTCAGAACCGTAACACCAGCAGGGAGTTACCGTAAGTGTAATATCCACGCCTGCTTTACGGAACTTGTCGGCACAGGCGGCTGCTTCCGCAACACGGCCGATGGTTGTATCTGCAATAATAACTTTAACCGGCTCGCCGTTTGAGTATCTTAAATTCTTAGTAAATAATTCTGCAGCGGCTTTAGCCATATTCATAGTCTGTTCTTCCAGGGATTCTCTAACCTTAAGTACACCCCTGCGTCCATCAATAGTAGGTCTGATCCCGATTACCGGATAATCGCCGATTAATCTGCTTTTTGCCATATTAAATACCTCCATAAGTAATTTTAATTAAGAATCCTATATGCTGATGATTTATCTCTGATTTTATGCTTTATAGGATCGTTATTGGTTTTCTATTCTCTTATAATATACTATTGATGTGACATTAATACTTGTGTTATAATAGCAAAAAATATAAAAATATTCACCTTGGAGATACCTTATGCAATACATGGATTATAATGAAAGAAGAATGCGCGGAACCTTTGATTTCCCTGTTGAGTTCCATCATATAGACAGCCAGCACCCCCAGTATGCCATGCCCTATCACTGGCATATAGAATATGAAATTATTCGTATTTTAGAGGGTTGTTTCACAATATCCCTGGATGAAAAGGAATTCCATGCCAAAAAAGATGACATTATATTTATTAACAGCGGCACCTTACATGCCGGGGTTCCGGAAAATTGTGTCTACGAGTGTATTGTGTTTGATATGAATATGCTGGTTAAAAAAGATAATATCTGCCTGAAATTTATTCAGGATATTATGAATCATGTTATAAATATAAAAGAGTTTTTTACCGGGAAGGATACAGAGTTTCACCGGACGGTATGGCAGTTGTTTGATGTATTGGACAAGAAAAGTTACGGTTACCAGTTAATCGTACAGGGCTGCCTGTACCAGTTAATCGGAATCATATTAGAACACGGAGATTATGTAACAGATTCCCTCCAGACACCCCAAAACCACAGAAGAATTCTGCAGTTAAAACAGGTGCTGGAAGTAATTGAGAATTCCTACTCCTCTGTCATTACTCTGGAAGAACTGTCCAGGGCCGCAGGCATGTCACCAAAGTACTTCTGCCGCTTTTTTCAGGAGATGACCCATAAGAGTCCGATTGACTACCTGAATTATTACCGGGTGGAACGGGCCTGCTTCCTGCTGCTTAACACGGAAACCTCCATAACAGATATTACGTATAACGTAGGATTTAATGATTTGAGTTATTTTATAAAGTCCTTTAAAAAATATAAGGGAATTACTCCCGCTAAATACAGAAAATTAAACACGGTTATGTAAAAAATCCTTA
>JAEZSL010000132.1 GCA_023443925.1 Bacillota bacterium
CTCCCATCCGCGTGCTTTGGCACGCATTCAAATCAATCGTTGAAAGTGTTTTTCTTTCAAACTTACTTCCTCCTTGAAACAATTCTTTATTTTACATAGTTTATCAGAAAACAAATAATTATATACCCATTTGCCAATAGTGCCATTTTTTAAGTTTAAACGGCTTTCTTCCTATATTAAACTTACTAACACTTTCCTTGCTCTTCCTATGGTGAATAACATAAACGCTATTTCCAGCTTATTACCAAATATTTTACTATAACAAATCTGTTTTCTACAACAAAAAAATTCTCTATAGTATTTTTCTATATATGGTGTTATAATTAATGCAAATGGTGATGGAGTTCGCCTTTAACCGCAGAAATGCTGATGACTCCTGCAAATAGCTTTATGTTGTTTGCAGGAGTCTTTTTATCATGATGAGAAAACATACCTTGTTGGTATCGGTGGCTAAACGATAGAATAAAAAAACCGTATTGATATTTTAAAAGTGTAAGAAATAACGAAAGAAAGGACGCCGCTAAGAGATTCTTAATTATCAGAAACTTGTTTCACATAGTATTCTTCGGCAATTCGCAGGTAAGCCTGCGATAGTAATGGGTGTAAAAATGAGAAAATATATCTATATTAGTCTGGGAGGAATAGCAGGTGCTGTTCTGCGATATCTGATACGTAGCCTGCCTGTTAATCACTACGCAGGAAATATTCCCTGGAATACCCTGGTAATCAATCTTACCGGTTGCTTTCTGCTAGCTTTTGTCTTATCGGCTGTAAGAGACGTCCTGCGGATAAATGCCGATCTAAAATTAGGAATTACTGCCGGCTTTGCAGGTGCCTATACTACTTTTTCCACCTTGTGTAAAGAAACGGTGAATCTGATTGCAAAGGGTCATTATATATCTGC
The DNA here is from genome assembly GCA_023443925.1 of Bacillota bacterium. The sequence continues at coordinate 905 of JAEZSL010000132.1, forward strand.
CGGATTGTATATCATACTATCTGTTTTATTAGGCATTGCTTGTGTTTATTGTGGCGTTAAGTGTTCTGAAAAGGCAGCTGCTAACATAAAAAAGAAGAAAAAAGAAGATACGGAAAGTAATTCCGTATCCAAAAGGAGGTGAAAAAGATGGACTTAATAATCGTAGGTATCGGCGGCGCTCTCGGAAGCCTGACCAGATATCAGCTTGGAAGGTTTATCTCACAGAGGTCCGGCAGCTCTTTTCCTATAGGTACTTTTCTTATTAATATCAGCGGTGCTATTTTGCTTGGCTTTCTTACCGGGCTGGATACCCCAGAGAATATTGGCCTTTTATTCGGAGATGGGTTTCTGGGAGCATATACCACCTTTTCCACCTTTATGTATGAAGGGTTCCGGCTGTTTCAGGGCAACCGAACGCGGAATGCCTTGATCTATATAGCAGGTTCCCTGATAATCGGCGTTCTGGGGTTTGTTTTGGGGTTTGCTTTACCTACAGGTTAATTTTTTAATTGCATTTTCCAGAATATCAAAACCTGCTTCCAGCTGTGCATCGGTTATAACCAGGGGACTTAAGAAACGGATTACATTATCGTAAGTACCGGCGCTTTCAATAATCAAACCATGCCTTACACACTCCTGCACCAGCTCTCCTACCAGTTCTTTATTTGGTGCTTTTGTGTCCCGGTCTTTAATAAATTCAATACCAAGCATTACACCGATTCCCCGGACATCTCCTATCACCGGATATTTTTCTTTCCAGCCGGCGAATTTCTCTATACATTTTTCAGAAATACGTAAAGCCCTTTCACAGAGTTTATCTCTTTCAATGATCTCGATTACCTGAAGAGCAGACGCACAGGCAAGGGCATTTCCGCTGTAAGTTCCTCCAATGGTGCCTGGGATAACACTGTCCATAATCTCTGCCCTGGCGGTAACGGCGGATAAGGGAACACCTCCGGCTATGGATTTAGCTGTGGTAATAATATCCGGCGGACAGCCTGCTTCTGCCCAGTAATTAGAAACAAAAAGCTTACCGGACCTTCCGAAACCGCATTGTACTTCATCGGCAATAAGCAGGATTCCTTTCTCGTCACAGATTTTCCGTACTGCTTTGACCCAGGAAAGAGGTGCGGGTACAAAGCCCCCTTCCCCCTGAACCGGCTCCACGACAACAGCAGCCACATATTCCGGCGGAGACAATTCTTCAAAAACACTATTTAGTCTTCCTATATAATAGGAAACGGCTTCCTCATCCGTATACCCTTTTGGTTTTCTATATAAATAAGGAAACTCTGCACGGTATACCCCGTCAGGAAAAGGTCCCATGCCTTTGGCATAAGCTTTTTTTGCAGTCATGGTCATGGTGAGGGTGGTTCTTCCATGAAAAGCACCGGAAAACACAATTATATTTGGCCTGCCGGTATATGCTTTAGCAATCTTTACTGCGTTCTCATCGGCTTCGGCTCCGCTGTTAACAAACATGGTTTTCTTAACTTCCCCTTTTACCGGGACTATCTCATTCATTTTCTCGGCCAGTGATATGTAACCCTCATGGGTAACTATGTTCATCATGGCATGGAAATAGTTATCTGCCTGATTCTTTACTGCATCTATCAATTCGGGATGGCTGTATCCCACATTCAAAACACCGACACCGCCGACCCAGTCTAAAAACAGATTACCATCCACATCTTCTAGCATTGCACCTTCCCCACGCTTAATCACACAGGGATAATTACAGCGGATTGCACCCGGTATGGCTTCCTTTCTCCGTTCAAGGATAGCCTTGGCTTTCGGCCCGGGAAGTACATCGGTATTTATTACGGGTAACGCATCTTTTAACATAGGAACTCCTCCTTTTTAAGCTTAATCTTCAGGTATATACATTAATACAGCGACTTATAAATTCCAAGAACAGTATCCTTATCCAGTTCAACATAGTTATTGGCCATAAGCCTGCCCTGTTTTTCCATAACCGATACCGTGAATTCCTCCAGCTGTTCCCCTGAAACTCCATATTTGTGTAAAGCCTTTTTGGGAACTATATGATTGAACAGTTCTTCCAGTTCCTCATAAACCCGTTCGGTACTGCAATGCAGAATTCCGGACAGTATCACATTCAACTGTTTTATCTTACCCTCCGGATGAATCCGCTGGTAAGTTTTAAATACTCCGGTAAATATGGCATAGTTGGACTCTCCATGAGGTATATGATAAGCCGATCCAAGAGGGTAACTCATGGCATGAACCGCTGCCGTACCCGCATTACCAAAGGCTATCCCCGCATAGGCACTGGCCGTTAAAAAATCAGATAAAAGCGGAAGCCTTGCCTCTTCTCCGCCCTTTACAATGACCTGGTATCCTTTTATGATCATCTCCATGGCCTTTATGGAATAAAGTTCCGTAAAGGGATTGGCTTTGGGCGACAGGTAAGATTCGATGGCATGTATAAAGGCATCAATCGAACTTGTGGCAAAATAGGGAAAGGGCAGTTTATTAAGCAATTCCGGTATCAATACGGCATAATCTGCAAAAAGCTCATCCACAGCAAGCCCCAGCTTAGTATGTCTTGAAACCAGTTCCAGTATGGAGATATTAGTGACCTCACTGCCCGTACCACAGGTAGTAGGTACTAAGATTAACTTCTTTTCCTTCATGATCTCTAGCTTTTTATCAAATAAATCCAGCACTGGCGAAATCTGTTTTAATGCAAAAAGCTTGGCAACATCCAGGATCGTGCCGCCGCCTATGGCAATAACCCGGTCAAAATGAATCTCCTTAATATCAGAGTAAATGGCTTCCACCATTTCATCAGTTGGCTCACCGCTGCCGTATTTTCTAAAAAATATGACGTGTGCTTCTAAAGAGAACTCTTTGAAATAGTCTTTAAAGGTATGCTCACTGGTAATAATCAAATCATTCTTCCCAATCTGATATGCGTCAATAAACTCCCTGCAGCTTTCAAACTGCTGTATTATTGTTTTTATTCTGAACTGTTGCATATTAATACCCGTTGTATTACCACCCATTGTATTACCACAAGTAAAAAGGGTAAAAAACAATATGTGGTATTCCTTTCTTTTCACTAGAAAACTGCCTATTTTACAATAACGCCTATCCCATTGGGCATAAAACTTAATGAATCGCTGCTTTTGCAATTCTTTCAAGCCCGTAGGTTCTTAGCGGGATAATTCACTAATCCATGATACCGCAGGTACGGGGCTTTTTACGGTTCCGGCATCGCTGTCCGCTGCGGCTGCTGTTCTTATCTCCATGTTCCTTCTGTTGTAATTGGGAACTATCGTAACACAAAAAAATTAAGGTATCAACGTTAACCAGCATAAAAAGAGATGGAATTTTTGTGCTGGACAACCCATTTCTTATAAATTATAATAAAAGCAAATTAACCATAAATATTTCTTTGGAATAACCGGAAAGGAGCAGATA
>JAEZSL010000134.1 GCA_023443925.1 Bacillota bacterium
TGTAAACCGCCAGCTGTATCTGCAAACCATAATAAACCGATAAGAGGTCAAAAGCCGTGGCACCGGATTTATAGTCAATTACCTTAACCATAAGCTTGTCCTCCTCTTCATATACATCCAGCCTGTCAATTCTTCCCCGAAGCTGTATTTTCTCATCTTCGGATAACTCAAAGCTTAAACTGTTCAGTTTTTCTTCCCCTGAGAAATATAGTTCAAAACCGGCAGGTTCGAAATCCCCCTTTCGGATCTGTTCACATAAAGCCCACAGAGTCCTTCTGGTAATCCGCTCTACCCGCCTGACCACATACTGGTACCTTTTTGTACTGCCGAAAATGGCATTCCCATAACCTTCTGCCGCATCCCGTACACACTGGCCGCTCCATTCCTCTCTGAGCCCGTCCGGAATGGTATGCCAATTATACTCGCTTTCCGCCAGTTTCCTGGAAAACAGTTCAATGGCATTATGAAAAAGGTTTCCGATATCCGGCACCGCCAGCCGGTATTCCTGCCTTTCATTCAGTTCCAGCCCGTAGCTGATATAATGGGCAAAAGCACAGGCCGCATATTTTTCAAACCTGGTTACACTTCCGGTCAGGGAATTGCCGTAGAGTTCCCTGGCTATCTGCTTTGAAAGCCCTTTTTCCCGGTTCACATAGAATACGGCCTCAATGAGACTCGTGATAACCGGTTCATATTCCGCTGAAGAGTAATAGTAGCTGAATAATTCCTTCCATAAGTCTTCCGGTTCCTCGTAGGAATACTTTCTTAAACCTTCAATCAGATAAGAAAGACCGCCGTCTCCGCCCAGAATACGGGCAAGATCTTTCTTATTGTCTGCTTCCTCCTGGATACGCAGTGCAGGGAATAATTTCAACAGGGTTTCAATGAGATAGGATGGCCTGACCTGTTTGCCGTCACCGTCCAGTCTGCTGAAACTAATATACAGTTTTTCCTGGGGTTTGGTCATATTCAGGTATAGGTAAAACTTTTCGGTGTAGGCGGCCTGTCTCATGGTTGGTGCCATCTCTACCTCATGATCGGAGAGGAGCTGCCTTTCCATATCGGTTAAGATACCGCCGCTTCCGCTGCTTTTGGGGATAATGCCGTCATTGACTCCCACAAAGAACAGCGCTTTGATATCTTTTAATCTGGTTCTTTCAATATCTCCCACCATAACCTGGTCAAGTCCAGGAGGAATCAGACCGACTTTCGCTTCCGTTAAGCCTGCTTCCAGTACATCTATGTATTCTTTTAAGGATATAACCTCATCCCCTAACAGTTCCGCCAGTTTTTCATACAAATCCATCACAATATCATAAATCTGTTCATATTCCCTGGCATTTCCTAACAGATTTTCTTCGTTGAACCGTTTTGCAAATGCCTCTAATTTACCGGCAGCATCCATCTTTACACCAAATTCGTATAAGGCTCTTGTATAATCCAGCACGGTTTTAGTCCGGTCTTTCAAAATTTCGTATAAAGGGTTTAATTCTTTAAACAAAGCCTGTCTTATTTCATTCAGCCTTGTCAGTTCCCCTTCTTTCTGTCCCCTATAGGTTCTCATCCAGGTATCCTGCCATTTTTGATATCCCCGGATACCGAGGGCAATCACATAATTCTCCAGTATATCGATATCTTCCCTGCCTAGATCGGCAAGGCCGCACCGCAGGTAGCGGAATATACTTTCGTAATCGAAATTATTCTGCACAATGTCCAGTACGGACCTGATCATCTCCACAAAGGGATTGGACAGGATGTCCCTTTTATTATCTATAAAGCAGGGAATTCCCGCCTTATCAAATTCTCTGCCCAGTTCCCTTGCATAAGCGGTAATATCTCCGGTTACCACTGCAATATCCTGATACCGGTATTCATTCTCCCGAATCAGCCGTTTAATTTCCTGAAGGACAAAGGTGACCTCCTGTCCGATATCCCGGGCAGCATGAATGCTGATATCACTTTGTTCTGCTTTAAAAGGCCTGACCGGATAACGGAATATACCTGCTTCCAGGGCCGCCAGGGCTGGGCTTTTCCGGTACCGGTAAGGCACCTTCGCAGCTTCCCTCTCTTCAATAAACAGAGGTGTATCCACGGTTATATTTTCTTCCGTGGCAATATCCGTAAGCTTTTTAATGGTCTTTTTGCTTAAGTGGAACAGCTGGAATTCCTCATCGGGTATATCCAGTTCTTTCTTATCCATGGTAACAGTAATCAGAACTTTTTTTGCTTTTTTCATTAAAATAGTCAGTAATTTATACTGTGCCGGTGTAAATCCGGTAAAACCATCCAGGCAGATAATACTGTCTGCTATGAGACCGGACTTGTCAATTACTCCGCAAAGTACCTCGAGAATTTCCTCCGCCGTAATAAACTTACGGTCCAGATATTCTTTAAAGGCTTTATAGATTATAATAATATCATGAAGTTTTCCGTTAAGCAGGGGCTTATTTGCCGCTACCGCCTGCATATGCTCTAACATGGGAATACTGATACTGTACTGATAGAATTCTGAAATAAGCGATTTTAATTCATCGATGAAACCCCGCTTCTGTACTTCATGATTAAACAGCTCCAGTTCTTTTCTCTTTCTGGCCACAATTTTACGCAGTACCATGGTTTTCCCCGTATCTTCAAGCACCGGACTGTCATTTCCTCCCACTTCGTCAAATATCCGGTAGGCAAGACGCATGAAACTTAATATATCAATATTCATGGTCCCCCCGTTAGGATGCATTAATACGATATCTTTCTGGGTCTGCAGGGTAAACTGTTCCGGTACGATGACAAAATAGTTCGCACTGTCGTTATGTATGGACTTCTCTATGATTTCCCGATACAAATGATAGGATTTACCGGAACCGGATCTCCCGATCACAAGCTGTAAGGACATGCTGTTTCC
>JAEZSL010000238.1 GCA_023443925.1 Bacillota bacterium
TTCCTATCCGGCGGATGAAAAGATCCCTGCCTTGCAGCTAAAAGAACTTGTGAAACCTGAACTTATCAATCAATACACAGAAAAATCTTATGATATTTTTAAACAATTATATAATACCGGCAGTACCGGTATTTTCTCCATGGAACAAACCACAGAAAATACTCCTGTGTGTTATGACACAATATACCTGGACGCCACCGATGCCAACGAAAAAATATATTCCTGGAACGGCAGCAAGTGGACATCTGCAAAATCCGGCATCTCAAGGGAATATGTCCTAAGAGTGCTTACCTGGTCAGCCGGAAAATGGAATAAAAAGCTTTACCGCTTTTCCGATGGTTCCGGGGGGAAAAATCCCTTAAAAACGAATAAGGCCTCGCATATCCAAAGGGATGAGGCAGGTAATTGGTATATATCAATGAAAACTGGCGATAAATATTATATCGTCCAGTTAGATAAGACACTTAAAGTAAAATATAAAGTAAATGTCTCCGCCCTGACAGACAGCCGGTATTCTGATTTCTATCTGCTGTCAAGTGGTAAAGTTCTTCTGGAAACTTACGAATCTGCCGCAAACACTCCTGAAGAAGCAATGTACCGCGAAAATTTAAGACTTTATAATAACCTACAGCAACTGGATCTGAAATCCGGCAAAATTACAAAAGAGTATGAAGACTATTATCCTTACGGCTATGTAAAAATGAAAGACGGTTTTATTTATATGAGGGATAAATCAAAAGAAAATATTATTATTATAAATTCCGACACCGGCGAAGCTGTAAACCGGATCCATCTGGCTGATTATGATTATCTGGTTAGTCTATATGATTATTCAGAAGAACTGGGCTCACAGTATGATTATGATTATGCCATCTCCGGTAACTATTTGTACCTGCTTAAAAAATCCGGGATCTACAGAATCGACTTAACAAACGGTAAGTTCAGAAAAATCATGGATGACAGCTATATACCCTTTGGCATACAAGATATGAGATTTCTGGATTTTGAAGTGAAGAATTCTTCTACGTTGTATATTATGGCCGTAAACTTTGATGCAGAATGCGCTACCAACTTTTATATTTATACAAAATAATATGATTCAGTCAGGCCATTACATTAATGCCGGGAAATGTTCCTCCCGGTACGTATACCTGGCCTTGATACACTAGAGTCTGGCTTGCCAGACTCTAGTGTTGTTACGCTGTCATGCCAGTGACAATCTTCCAACGGATATATCCTTTTGCTTATTCATATTAAACTCCCATCTGTGCGCTTAGGCGCATGTAAAAATCAAGATGTTGAAAAAAGTATTTATTTTTCAACCTACACCTGCCCGGCAGGACTTTTTCGTTGTATTAGAAATCGAAGGAAATCCTATAAAATAGAAGAATCCCGTTTATAAGATTTACCGCCTGCGGCGGGTTTTACAGTAAAACTTCCATACCGCCGCAGTGGTTACCTGCAGGAGACCTATATTATTTATTCAGAAGATAACATTTCTTTCACTTTCGATGTTAACATTTCTTTCACTTTCAATGTTATTTCCATGGAAGTAACCGCATCGTCAATGCCAAGTCTTGTTGGAATATTCTTTTCACAGCATTCTATCACATGTTTTATCGCTTCTTCATAACAGTTTTTAACTTCCGGTTCTACTTCCTGCCGTCCCTGCTTCGTGTATACAATCAGTGATTTTTCCTCCCGGTCGGCATAACCGTTCTCGATAAATTCAACCGTTCCGTTTTCAAACATGGCTTCATAGGCAACCGTAAAAGGATGGTATTCCGGCATCATGGAAGAAGACTGGACTTCAACAATGACATCATCATAATTTAAAAGAGCGATGACATGGGATTCGCCTTCCCTGCCTTCTACGCCGGAGGTTGTGACTTTATTGGGACTGCCAAGCAGCCAGGTGACAAAATCAAATTCATGAGTCATGAGATTTATCGTAATATTGTTTAACCCTAAATCCCCCCATAAATGAGGCGTCTTTCTCCTGATGTGCAGCGCTTTTAATTTTCCAAGAGCATTGTCCTGTATTATGTTATAAAGGTATTCATAAGACGGCTCACACCGGATAAATAGATTCACAAATGCCTTTTTATCATATTCTCCGGCAGCTTTTTGTATTGCAATTGCATCTTCAAGACTTAAGGCTGCCGGGGTTTCTATAAATACATTTTTTCCTGCTTTCATTGCAGCAACAGCATATTCCCTGTGCAAAGAACTTGGCAGGCATATATCAATTAATTCGACCTCCGGATTTGTTATGATATCCTGTATCTTAATTGTACCTTTTATTTGTAATTCACTCTCTATCTTTTTTAATTTCTCCTCTTTTCTCCCAAAAATACCAAGCACTTCGGCACCTGGCAGCTTGTTATAAATCTCAGCATGGTAAGCACCAAAGCCTGTACCTAAAATACCTATCTTCATATATGTATCTCCTTTCATCTTGTTTATATATAAAAGTATAACAGTGAATTGTTGACATCAGATTGTCATAAATATATAATCATTTATATAAGTTTTAATTCCAGTCGACGAAGGAGGAATATGCAAGATCTTTTATGAGAGTACATCGCATGATATCCATTTTACTATTAATTGAATCAAAAGGAAGAATGAAAGCAAAGGAGCTGGCTTCTGAACTGGAAACCTCCGTCCGGACTATCTACAGAGACATTGATATCCTTTGTGAGGCCGGAATACCCCTAACTACGGATACCGGTCCGAATGGCGGTATCTACTTTGCAGAAGGTTACACCGTCGGAATAAAGAATCTGAATGGTGAAGATATAATAAATCTGTATTTAAACGGCATGGGAATCAAAGCAGACCGGCAGAGTGACCTGTCCGTAAAAGTGAATACGGCATTTCTTAAGCTTCAAAAAAACCTTTCCTCCGAACTTAATCAAGATATTGTTACATTACGGAACCGGTTTTATGTGGATGATATTCCGTGGTGGGGAGAAGAACATAAACTGAAAAATATGGATTTACTCCTGCAGGCAGTCTGGCAGTCGCAAAAACTTAATATTACCTATCAGAAACATAACGGTGATACAACCCAAAGAACAGTCCGGCCCTACGGTATTGTAGTAAACGAGCAAAAATGGTATATGATCGCTTACTGTGAACAGAGTAACGCCATGAGAACCTTTAAGTGCCAGCGGATAACTAAGTGCCAGTGTTTATCGGAAAACTTTATCATCCCGGAAAGTTTTTCTATTGAAGCGTTCTGGAAGCAGAGCAAACAGCAATTCATTGGTGACTGCACACAAAGTGAACAGTATCCGGTAACCATACGATTGGACAAACGCTGGAGTCATATTTTAAAAGACTATGAAATATATCAGATAAAAGAAGAAAAAGATTATGTAGAGGCTAGCATCAATATGTATCAATATGAAACCGCTACGGAAGATATTCTAAAAATCATCGGTTATGTTGAAGTTCTTGAGCCGGTAGAACTTAGAAAATACGTTGAAGAAATACTGAGTCATATGGCAAAAAAATATGGAATTTAGAATGTAATTCCCGCATTTACAATATCGTTGAGTATCCTGCTAACTATCTGGCCGATCTGCTTATTCTTAAAATAGATCAGGGAAAGATTCTGTACTTTCTCGTATAACTTTATTCTGGTATCCGCACATAATGATAGGCACCGTAGTGGGTAAAATAACCTTTTAAAAAGGAGCAAATTCCTCATATAATATAAGTGACCAGCAGAATAAGTCCCATCTGTAAGCAAAACCAGCCTGTGGCAAAAATCATTGGCTTCTTCCGGCGGCAGAAGCCCCCAAAGTTGTTTCTCAACCTTTGCAGGATTATCTCCCTGCGTAAGCCCCAGCCGTCTGCAAATCCTTATACAATGCGTGTCGGTTACCACCGCCGGTTTATGAAAGGCATCTCCCATTACCAGATTGGCAGTTTTTCTGCCTACGCCCGGCAGCTTTAATAATTCTTCAAGGGTATCCGGTACTCTTCCCTCATAATCTTCTTTTAATTTTACACACATGGCATGGATATCCGCTGCTTTTATTTTATACAAGCCACAGGGACGGATATATTCTCCGATTTCTTCCGGAGCGCCTGCTATGAAAGCTTCTACCGTCGGATATTTCTTAAATAACACCGGTGCGGCATTATTTAGCTGTGTACCGGTACAACGTGCGGAAAGTCTTGCGGTAATCAGGCGTTGCAGCGGATCAGTATATTTGTGTGCATAAGATAAGTCTGGATATTGTTTTTTTAATATATTCACTGCCAGAACTGCCTGCTCTGTTTTCTTCATCTTAACCTCTTTCCTGAATATTTAATCTTCGATTAAATATTCGATAATCAGTAGTTGAAAAACATTCTTTTGATTTTCAACCTAACTCCCATATGTGCGCTTAGGCGCACGTATAAATCAAGATGTTGAAAAACTGTATTTTGTTTTTCAACCTAATCTCCTATTTGTATCTAATATTACAGGAATAGAGTGTTTAAGGTCAATTTTATGTTTAAATGAATATTCGCCTATATATAATACACGTAAAGACTTTACACCCGAATCATTACCGTAAAATATTGATTACTAATCGTTGCTTCTTACATAAAGTATATTTCATTTTAACTTTGTAAACAATACTTCTAACAAATTCAAATCAGCATGAAAAGTGCATAATTAAAGATAATTGCGAGACGATATCGTTTTGAAAACATCCATACTATTAGTACGAAATCATGGCTTCCGTTAATCTTCGAAACAGATTTGACTCTGAAATTGTATTAATTGCATGGTAAAATAATACATTGGCGTATCGTAATTACCTAGAAAAAAATAAGTGAGGTATTCAGATGAGTTATTCAGATTCTAATGTCAGTAACAAAAAAAGTGCAGGTAAGGGAAATGGCAATTCCGTTATCAACAATACGGAAAAGACACGCAATTATGTAAGCGGTGATTCCGCTGCCTCTTCCTCCAGCCACAAATTTGGCACAGATTCAAAGAAGCAGAGTAAGAAGGAAAATCAGTAAAAAGTATATGAACTATTTGTAAGAATTTAACAAAAGTGTATTTTTGTTGAAAAGTATTAGTCTCCACAAGAATAGGCCGGGTATTAATTCAATACTAAAACATTATGGACAAGAGCCGAAAAATGGCCTTGCCCATACATAGCTTTATATCAAAGAGAATCTTTATCGTCATACCAATTCATAGTAAATTTCCTTACAGGCAGCCTATCCTTTTTAATTTCCAGATAATCCAAATACTCTTTTATTTGCTGCTTTTCCGTTTGCTGCTTTAATATACTATTGCTCTTTATCGTTCTCTCAAAATGTTTCAGTATTTCTCCCAACTGCTCTCGATCCTGACCATTCACCTCTTCATATAACCTTCGGCCCCGTTCAAGCAATAAAAGAACTTCCGGTTCTTCTCCCGGCCTTTTTAAGTTCCTGAGATATTCCATTCTTCTTACTTTCTCTTCCTCTGTCATATCATTTCTTCCTTCCAGAACTAATTCGGTCTTCGTTCCGGTAGATTCTATCTCGATTTCAACGATAAGAATACCATTGATGTCATAAGCAAAAGTAACATTAACCGGTTCTTCTCCTTTTAGCTTTGAGGGTATTTTTACCGTGGTCTCCGCAAGCTTTAGATTCTCTTTTGCATATCTGGATTCTCCCTGGTAAATGTTAACACCAATTTGGGTCTGATAATCTTTTACCGTATAAAACCGCTCGGTTCTAACACAGGGCAGAGGTGTATTCCTCTCAATGATGAACCCCATTAACGGATTATATTGCATGCTTTCATTATAGACATCCACTCCCAGGGAAAAAGGACAAATATCCATTATTACCATGTCCTTAATATCATGTTTTCTGGATTTGATACCGGAATATACCCCAACCCCAAGAGCGATGGCTGTATCCGGTGACTCTGCCCGGATATGGCATTCCGGCAATAAGTACTGCACATACTGTTTTACTACGGGCATCTTACTGCTGCCGCCTACCATGATTACTTCATCAATTTCTTCCAAGTCAACTCCGGAATCCATCAAAACTTTTCGTATCACCGTTTCTATCATAGCAAAAATGTCTGTGCAGACATGTACTAAGGTCTCCCTGTCTATCTTAAGCTCGTATGTATCTTTATTAATTAATACGCTTAATGTTGTTTCCGTATCTTCCGTGAGTCTCTGCTTTGCATTTTCGCTTTGAGCTAACAGCCGCCTTTTTTCCTTCTCCTTTAAATGATTGTAACTTAAACCATTTTTATAGCAAAAATATTCTGAGATGGCCTTATCAAAATCAGAGCCGCCCAACTGGTTATTTCCGCTGATGGCAAGAACATTCACCACATTCTCAAAGCACTCTACCAGGGAAACATCCAACGTACCGCCTCCAAAATCAAATACCAGTATGGAACAATTTCTTTCCATCATCCCCATACGTGTCATAAGTGCTGCCGCCGACGGTTCATTAATTAAACGTTCCACTTTAAAACCGGCCAGCTCTCCGGCGCGCTTTGTAGCAGAGCGCTGTTTATCGTCAAAATAGGCCGGAACACTGATGATAGCCTCCTCGATTGGTTCACCCAAATAACGTTCCGCATCCTCTTTTAACTTTCTCAAAACCAGCGTAGACAATTCTTCCGCCTGAAAACTTCTTTTTCCCAGTTGAAAAGTCCGATCAATTCCCATACTCCTCTTAAACTGAAAGGCCGTTAAATCCGGATAAGTTGCTAACCGCTCTTTTGCAACTGCTCCGACATATATATGCTCCCCGCTTTCGTCCAGGCTGACTACACTTGGTGTCAGCACCTCTCCAAATTCATTGGGTATTAAAATACTTTTGCCGTCTTTCCATACAGCGGCTAAACTATTTGTCGTGCCTAAATCAATTCCCACCATTGCCATTGTTTCATTCCTCACTTTCTTCTATACTTTTCATCCATTGCGTTTTTAAGTCTTCCAAATCTATTTCATGCTCTTTGGCTGATACTGTAATAACCGTTTCTTCTGATCTTTTCCCAACGCTGCTGCTCCTATCCAAATAATCAGAAATGCTGCTTTTACCCGGGTAATAAAAGTAAATGGTAAACTCAAACTGTGTGTCTCTTGACAGGACCACGGGATCCCGGAACAAATCCGCTATAAACTCAGAGAAAGAGTCAACAAAGACTTCTACTTCCTTTCGGTCTGCTTTTAAGAACAGCTGCTTATCAATTACCATCAGATCTTTATTAAATAAATTCATTTCATAAGGCAAGATTGTTTTACCTTGTGAATTAACTACAACTTCGTCCGAATCCTTATATTGTTCTAGATTGCCATCTATATAGTAATCTAATATTTCCTGTTCTAAGTTAAAGGAGGTCTGCTCCGGATTGTCCATATTCGTGGTATAAAGACCATTCCAATTAATTGTAGATTCACCCGCAGAATACTGCATTATATAATTTCTCACCCGGTCCTTATCAGAATCATTCAGCTGATAGGGGTTATCGATGGTCTCAACCAGAATTGCCTCCGGATCAATCTCAATGCCGTAGTGTTGTTTTACCAGACTTGCCACATATACTTTGTCCGGAGCGTTACGCAGCATATATCCGTCACTGTGCAGATAAGCACTGCGCAAAAGGGTTACTACTATGTATATAGCGACAGCTATTCCTAAGCATATCTTAATTTTAGCCGTTTTTGTCTTCCGGTAACTCTTTTTTATATGAGTAAAAAAGTCGTCCATTTCACCGGCAACCATGCTGTCCCGGTATTCCTGGCGCAGATTCGAATATTCTTTTTGCAGAATAAGAATCAATTTAATATGTTTAAAGTTATTATATCCGATCAGTTTCTTTAATTCTTTTGCAAATTCATCCTGTAAAGCAATTGCACGAAAAAGATCCGATGTCAGTAGACTTTTCGTTTCTTTTGTGTAGTTCTCCTTGCTGTCCGGTTCAAACAAACATAAGACTTTTTTCATATGCTCTTTTTGTTCCAGCTTTTTTGCGGCCTCAAAGCTTGATTCCGTTTGTTTGCCGATATTTCTAATATACTCCGGTATTTCACTATGCAGGTATTTTATAAGCTCCTGGGTGTGTTCTGGGTCCGCCGGTTCATTTTGAAAGATGCTTTTATACTTTTCGTAATCGGCTTGCCGTTCTGACTTTTTCTTGTAATCCGGTATCCCGCTTTTCGGGTCGTTGCCGCTGTCTGGTCCGAATACTTCGCCGCTATTTTTCTTTTTATCTGAATGAAATTCTTTATATAATTCTTTATATTGTTCCTGATGGGACGGACTTGTGCTTGTCTGTCCGGACTGCTTTGCCCTTGTTTGTTCATACTGCCATGCAATTGCCTGTTCGTTCTGCCTTGGGTCTGCCTGTTCAGACTGCCACTGGCTTTCCTTCCAGTTTTGCTTTGGAGGCGCTGTTCTGCCTTTATTGGCTCTTTTTGCATAGGTTACAGCTGCTTGATAGGCATGTTGAATTTCCTGAAACTTCTGCGGGTTTTCTTCCGGGTGATTTTCTGCCAACTTTTTAGCGTAAGCTTTCTTAATGGCATCCAAATCCTCCGTTTTCTCGATCTCAAGTATGTCCCAAATCATTTTTGTACTCCTTTATATAAATCTTAATAACACGAATCCCCTTGTATATCGCAAGCTTACTTTTGATACTGCTTAAATAAAAGATTAAATATGCAACACATTTTTCAGTCTATTATTCTTTGTTTCATCGATATATCATAAATATACCAGATTACAGAAAAAATAATAGTCCTATTTTAATCAATAAAACTCCTGCAAGTTTGAATAGATTATATCGAAAAACTTGCAGGAGTTTTATTAATCTTATACTCTATTTTACTACAAGATTAATTATTTTTCCTTTTACATATATTTCTTTTATAATCGTCTTCCCTTCAATGGCCTTTCTAACCACTGGATCTTCTTTTGCCTTTGTAATGGCAGCAGTACCTTCTTCATTTACCATTAATTTAATGGTTGCTTTTAACTTACCATTAACCTGAACCCCGATCGTAACCGCATCCTCTTTAATTGCTTCTTCATCATAGACCGGCCAGTTCTCGAATGCAATTGTATCTTTATGACCGAATAAGCTCCATATTTCTTCTGCAATATGGGGGCAGATGCATGAGAACATTTTGATAAATCCTTCTGCGTAAGCGATAGGACATTTTCCGGCTTTATAAACACTGTTCACAAATATCATCATTTGACTGACTGCTGTGTTAAATCCTAACCTCTCGAAATCACATGTAACTTTTTTTACGGTTTGATGATATACCTTTGTAAGAGTATCATCCTTCTCATTTGTAAGATTTTCTTCCCTTGTGAAGAAAATCCATACCCGATTGATATATTTTCTTGCCCCTTCTACACCTTGCTGACTCCATGGCTTCGATACTTCTAACGGTCCCATAAACATCTCATAGAGTCTTAAGATATCAGCACCATAATCTCTTACGATATCACTAGGATTAACTGCATACTCCGGAAACCGTTTACCCATTTTAATACCATTGGCGCCAAGAATCATACCTTGATGAACTAATTTTTTAAATGGCTCCTTTACTGGTGACAAACCTTTATCATACAGATAGTGATTCCAGATTCTGGAATACATTAAATGCCCCACTACATGTTCCGGACCACCTATATACAAATCTACCGGCATCCAATGTTTTAACAGTTCCTGATCAGCAATAAAAAAAATCCTTTCATCTCGTAAAGAGACGAAAGGATTTACCTACCGCGGTACCACTCTAATTCAGGAAAAACCTGCGCTTTGATTCTATAACGGGAATTCCCGCCAAAGCCTACTAAAGTTCAGCCTCAGAGTTCCTAGACGAGTTCAAAGCTTCCCAGGTTATCTCACACCTACCGATAACTCTCTGCTGCCGGAAACGACTTTTACTACTTCTAATCATAACTTTTTTATATTATGTTTAATAGACTAACCTTTTTTTAGGAATATTTCAAGAGATAATTGTAAAAAAATACATTTTCTAGATATTACGTGTTCACCAGTCGTACTAATAAAGCCCAAGAAGGCGCTTACCTACAGCTTATGGCATAATAATTTTAGTCTTTTATACCAGGAAACATTTCTCCATGCCATTTTATTTTTGACCTAACTATAGGTAAGCCTGTACTTATTTTATATCTACTTCATAGGTAAGCCTGTACTTTTTTTATATCTACTTCAACGGAATATAAAAGCACATTTCAGGTTCATCACTTAACTCTACTTTATATACTTCTATCATAAATAAACAATAGGTTTTTTCATCCGTTTTAATATCAAAATACATATAATCCAGATTGACATCATATACCCGCTCCATATTCTGGGGCAGCCAGACTTCCTTAATATATTCACCTGCGGTTTTCATACCGTCTCCCGGTCCATCTGCACCGCCCACAAGGTCATAGGCCGTATTAGCCCTGAATGTAATACACGCGAATTTATTCAGTCCGGTGTCAAAACCAAACATGCCATTTGGCAGGTTGTCCAATGAGTCTACCTGACAGCCAAAAATATAATCACCCTTGGGATTGGTCATGTTACCCGATATACCAATTTCCGTATAAGGAGCATGCCGGTCCAGCATAATGGCCTTAAACTCATTATGATATTTATCTATATTTTGAAAATTCGGATTGTTTTCACTCGTTATCCCGGCTATTTTCAAGGTATCCGGTAACTCCACCATATCCATATGAAACTCAATATCTTTATAAACCTGATATTGTTTGCTGCCCGTTAATTTTTCTGCCAAACTAACTATTTCCGGCTTTTCATTGGGGCTGTAACTTTCTTTGGTCTCACTTGTCTTTTTTACTGTACTCATATAAACCATCCTTTCCATGCAAACACTCTTGCATATTGCATGCCTGCTTACGATACTTCTTAAGAAGAAAGATTAAAATGCAGCGCATTTTTTAATCAAACACCTCATGCATAGCAACATAAGACATTGTATTTTAACTTTTCTGTTAATAAGATGTGTGAACTATTCTTTATTTTAAGCTTAACTTATTTTTATTCACACATACTTGCAAGGAACGATGAATACCGCGGATTCCTATCGACTTCCTTTATTCCATAATAACAGGAAAAGGAATTACTGTATTATAAAATCCTGCCATCTTTTATTCTTACCTGGGTTTTAACTGTGATTTCCTTTTGATTCGTTCCGTGGGAAACATCATAGATTGAAAATGGCTTGCTTATTATTTCAAAGCCCTTCTCCTGCAGCCAAAGCAATAAGACCTCTTCATATTCATCTGCGCTGCCTAAACACGAACCCTCTAAAACAGCATATAAACCACTTGGTACCGTAAGCAGCTCCATACTGCCGTCATCCGGTATATAGATGGGATTTTTAAGAGCCATTCCGCAGGTATAGGATTCATACCGTTTCGAAGTATAATATTCCTTTTGTGTATGAATAAGGTAGGCATGATTTGCAACTATATAATTTAAAACTGTATTCGTTGCTGATTTCTCCGCATTTCTCCCTTTTTTTGAAGACACTACAAATAACCTGTCATCAAAGTTCCCGATATTGATTTTGTGGAAATTCTCTCTTGGCTTTACGGGAAGCTGCAGAATCAATTTTTTGATCTTTTCATCCCGGAATATATACTCTTCAAAATAAGAGGTATTATCAACTTCAAACATGCTGGCTTTGAGCCAATGACCGTATAAAAAGTTCCAGGCTTCACTGATATCCGGTTCCTTATAATTTACAGACATAGATGCAAAATTGCCATCATATTTAGCCGTAACAGCATATTCCGTTAACTGGGATTTATTCAAAATACTGATATATTCTTTACTGTACTCGATATACAGTTCATAGCAGAATTTATTACCGCGCTGTTGACCATTTCTACCGATTAACATACCGGAATATGTTGTGAAAGCAGAGAACAGCCGGTTAAGTGCCCAATTCTCTATACCTGTAAGCCGAGAATGATAGAATTTAATACAGATCATTTTGGGAATTGTTTTATATTCAACGCCAATTTGTCTTATTTTATCTTCTTCACATAAGGGAAAATAATAATATGTATTTTTATTGTTCCGGTATTCTGTCGGAGTCATATTGATGGAGGCCTTAATGCTTTTACAAAGAGCTTGTTGAGAGCTATACCCGCACAAATATGCAATATCCGCAAGCCCCATAGAAGAATGTTTTAACAGGCTCAGGGCTTTTGACATTCTCCTTTTACGTATGTATTCATTAACGGAATGGCCGGTGTAAGAATAGAAATCACGATATAGTTGTCGCGGTGAAACAAAGCATTCAGAAGAAAGCTGCTCTATTTTAATCTTTTCTGAAATGCTTTGTTCAATCTTATTTATTGCTTTTTTAATATATGTTTTTGATTCCATTGCACCACCGACATTTGGCTATTTTAGTTTTTATCTATTATAGCATATCAAATAATGTAAGTCGACAGTTGACGTATTGGGATTTAACTTTTTTTGTACCTGTTATTCCATTCTTTTTTCAAAATAGCATATTGGTATGTATTTTCATAGTGGGGAGTACCATCCGGGTTATTAATAAAGGATATAAATTCAACAAATAAACCTTCTCTCCTCATTCCTAAACGCTCACATAGTTTTTGGGATGAGATATTATTATCCTCTGTATAGGCATAAATTCTTCTTGCATCATTTTCAAAAAGATAGCTTAAAAATGCCTCAGCGGCTTCTGTTGCATATCCTTTGCCGCCATAACGCAGATTGAAATTCCACCCCACACTATATGTATCTGTAGATTCTTTCAATGCGAATACTTCTCCGATATTAAAATCTGAGCCAGACAAACAAACGGCATAACTATTACCATGCGTATTCCCGTTTTGTTTTTCATTTACTTTTTTAACAGCTTCTTCAAAGGAATTTACTTTTTCACTATGGAAACAATTTACCGGTGGTGCAGCAAGATATTCATATACTCCTGCTGCATCCTTTTCTACAAAATCACGGATAATAAGTCTTTTGGTTTCAATCAACATTTCTTTTTCCTCCTCAAATTATTAATTTTTTTACAATCAGCACAAAGATAAAACTTATCAATTCAGCATTATTCCGTATGGTAAGCCGCTGTTAATCAAACTACAGAGAAGCAGCCCGCCCACAACATCAAATCAAATGCTGTAAACATATAGTAAAAACTTAATCCTATGTCTTTTTGCTCTTAATTACTTTAACCTGTAATATAAAAAAGTGGGACAAGATCTTTTACGGATCTTATCCCACTTAAATAATCATTATGATTACAAGTCCTCTGACAAGTGAGTTTATTTTATCATCTTTAAGCAAATAAATCAACTAAAAACTCAGTTTGCTAATCTTCAGGTAAACATCTTTTAACTCATATTCCTCGATTATTTTCCGGAAGAAATCCTGACTTTGCCAACGTTCTTTCTACCTCATCATAAGAATTAACTGCTTTATTTTTTTGACCATTATCTTCACCGATTTTTGAATAACCACACCATACTTCATAGAAATAGTCGAGATAATGGTTATACCCCTTCTCTCTCCAGCCGTCAATTAGTGATAGAAAGTGCTTTTCAGGATTATCATATTCGGCTACAATATTCTTTAAATCTTCTTCAATTAATTTCTGATATTTTGATGTATGGATAATTCCTGACCCGTTTAAGCGTCCCTTGTTACTGGTCTTTTTATAGCTCTTATCTTCATATCCAAGGAGTAAAGCGATTAACGGGAAACAATATTCTTCCGGTAAATTTAAAAGCTTGTAAATTTTGTCTATATTACCTCTATGAATGCAATTACTAAAGAAAGAATCAATACCCAGTGATTTTGCTGCGATTACGGCCGTTTGAGCAGCAAGGATGGTATCTGTGCTGCCTGTCATAAAATCAACCACAGAAATCTCCTTCTTATATTCATAACCTAAATACCGGGCCGTATCCATCATCCGGTTTAGATCTACGCAGAAAACCAACATTTTATCACCTACATACCCGATCTCTTTCATTACTGCTTTATCATCTATAACAATAATGGAATAGGCTTGTCTTGCAGATGCGGAAGCTGCATTTACGCAGGAATTTAGTATTAGCGACATATGCTCCTTCGTTATAGGCTCATCGGTAAATTTTCTTACGGTTTTAAGGCGTTCAATCATTCTTATTGTTTCATTCATCATAATTTCCTCCAATTTTAGATTTTGATAAAAATTAATTGTTACTATATATTAAACTCATATACTAAATTCATGTATTAAGTTCAAAATAGTTCGGTGCCGTACTATATGATTAAAAAAATAGTATCAGGTAAAATTATGTATTACCCGATCTAACAGTGTCAATAAAGTTTCTGCTTCCGTTTCGGTAAAGCCTTGAAAAAATTCCTGTATTACACGATCTGATATCTCTCTAAAATCCTTCTTTATACCCATCCCAAATTCCGTTAGTACAATATAGCTGATTCGCTTATCTGTTGAATCTGCTTCTTTGGTCACATATCCATATGCCAATAATTTGTCGACCAGTTGTGTAACGGTAGACTTTGAACGGTTAATTCCTTCGCTTATCTCTTTCATTGTTAATCTTCCATTGTTGTTATAAAGTATATCAAGTATATTGCCATGGGATATAACCAGCCCCTCTATACCACGGTCTTTCAGTTCATTCTCAATGTAGTTGGTGTATTCGTTTCTAATTTGGGAAATCATCGAGATTGCCAAATATTTATTCATAGAAAATTCCTCTCTCCGGGTTAGGTTTGATTGGTATTATGACAATTATAGTTCGTCACCGAACTATTGTCAAGGAGATAAGAAAGAGTCTGGCTTGCCAGACTCTAGCGCTGACGCGCTGTCACGGCAGTTGCAATCTTCCAAAGGATTTATCCTTTTGCGTGTTCATGTGCCTCCCCCCGGAGGGTTTTTATCATATAGGACGAACTTTCATATATGATAAAAAGAAACCAAACGAAGTCTGATTTCTCTTTTTAAAGCAAGTGCTTTCCGTATGAAATATGTCATTTGCTCACTAGATGCAAATTTTAGCTTGAGTAAGATCTTTTTTCCAGCTAAGCTGGCACTATTTATTGTTGTACTTTCTTTCTATCTGAAGCCTTTGTATTTCCTGCCTTTATGAATAATACTACGGCTAAAACTGCAAATGGCAACCCACCAATTAGACCGGTAACAGCCGGACCCAACAGCATATTATACTCACCTTTTACCAAATAAAGCGGGAGTCCCGCACCAGCATTTAATACCGAATGGATCATGGCGGCAGGAATTACACTTTCCAGTTTTATGGCTATATAGCCTTCAATCGTTCCAAAAATAACACAGAATACTACCATTGCTATAATTCCAAGCCATGGGTAGCCGGGATAGCTGGTTCCATAATTATGACCCATTACAATAACAGGTAAATGCTATATCCCCCATATTACCCCCGTAACAACAAGTGCTGCCCGATCAGAAAAAAACCTGCGTAATTTGGGAAGAAGATATCCTCTCCAGCCAAGTTCCTCACCCAATGTCGGAATGATATTAATAACCGGTCCGAGGATAACTACCTGAAGTACCTGAATAATCAGCAGAGCAGATACAGATAACCCAGACATACCGCTTGAAGCAGTCAATTCTTTTAAAACTGTAAGTCCAGTGTCAAATCGTCCGGGGAATATCAAGAAATAAAATACTCCACTCAAAAACAATAAGGCTGTAGGTCCGAAATAAATAAGCAGATATTGTTTCATATGCCCCCTGAAGTGAGGACGCAGATACATATTTTTAAAGCCTTCTTTTGTTATAAGCCTGGTCAATAAACTGCACAATGCGGGAACAAACATAGCTGCAGCGAGAATGAATACTGACGAACCACGGCCGTAGGTTAATCCACAGATTGGTATCATTATAAATACAATCCAAGCAATGGCCATTGTAAGAGTAACGTATATAACAAGGCGTTTTTTTTCAACCGATTTCTCTTGTTCCATTATTACTTACCCCCAAATTAACTTATTTTTAAGTTCTTTAACTATAATCAGAAAACGAGGCTCATCTGACAGCGCTGAAAATACCGGATTATCAACAATCGCATCAACCATGCTTTTTTTGATGGTTTTTTCGTCCCGCGGAAGATCAGTACCCAAATCAAGCTTATCCAGCCACTTTTCAAGAAGATCAAAATAATTATCGCCATGCAAGCTTAAAGGATAGATATCGCTTGTTACAATCTCACTATACTGCTGTAATAAATCAAGAGCTTTGTCGTGGTTTCCCTGCATACTATAACCCTGTGCGGCACAAATATAAAGGCCCACCAAAACGCCGGGATGCAGGTGCCTCATATCAAACGTATCTGCTACGTGAAGCGCCCGCTTCAGCACTTCTTCAAATTTTAAAGGTTCATCCACGCACAGCATAAGGTAAGCGGGGAATAAATTGAACAGAACAACGATATTCTGATAAATCCCAACCTGCAAAATGGATTTCGCTTCATCGGTGCGACCTTCGATTTGATAAGCAGATGCTAAAATTGTTTCAGGAGGCAGCGCTGGTGTAACGGTTTCCTCCAACAGCTCCAGTGCGGCAGCTGGGTCATTCAAGGCAAGGCTGCACAGGGCTTCCGTATACAAAGCCTGTTTTGCCAGTGATACATCTGTGGTTTCCTCTTTAACACGGATAAAAAGAGCCTTGGCTTCCTCTAGCAAAGATGCTGACTTTTGAGGTTCCTTTAACAGTGGCGCATGGTTAATCATGAGTATTCCCATCTGCAGCAGCAGTTGATAACAGGAGTAATACTTTTTAATGATTTGGCGGCAGTCCTCCATCACCGACTCAAATGGTTTTGCCGTAAAATCAGATGCTAATTTCCTGTATAGCTTTTTAATATCTTCTTTTGTCATTTGTGGCTTGTAATCCATCAATGCATCAATGCTGATGTTAAAGTATGCAGCCAGCTGTGGGAGAAAGGTAACATCAGGATAACTCTGTTCCGTTTCCCATTTTGAGACAGATGCTTTAGAAACCCCGATATAATTAGCCAGTTCTTCCTGGGTAATACCTTTTTCTTTACGCTTATTGATAAGCACTTTCGCAATATTGATTTCCTTCATATGAATCACCTCCTCTTTTAAAATAATTGTATATAGAAAACAAAGATAAATCAATGGATTTGCAGTAGATAAAGGTTGATAAAATCAACCTTTACGATACTTTTACAGAATTCTCACTCTCACCAAAAATACTATTTGTGTGAAGTTTACCCTCAATGGCAAAGATTACACTCACGCGAACAAGCAAAAAAAGAAACCAAACTATTCATTTGGAGGGATAATGTATTCAAATTCTCGTATACCATGCTTAAATAAATAAATTTTAGGGAGATTCATGCCCTTTGTTACCAATAAATTTTTGATATATGAAGTCAAGAATCGGTGGCAAAACAATGCTATAATATCAATATGAGGTGAACACATATGAACAAAGACACACTGGAACAGGTTTTAGCTTATATCGATAACCATATACAGCAGAGAATCAATTTAAGTGATTTATCAGAAATAGCCGGATACAGTCCTTTTTATTTTAGCAGGCTGTTTTCAGAGGCTATGGGAATGCCCGTAACTGGCTATATTCGAATTCGTAAGCTGCAACATGCCGTCGTTTCGCTGATAGAAGGTACTAAAATTCTTGATGTGGCGTTGTTGTATTCATTTGAATCCCACGAAGGTTTTACACGCTCCTTCACTCAGCTTTTCGGTTCAACTCCCAGTATCGTCAGGAAATTTTTAACGACTTACACAGTACCTGAGTATGTAGTACCAAATATTTCAAAGAGGGGGATTAAGATGGAAACAACGAAAACAATGGATCTGCAGCACAACATGCATCAACTTATTTTTGAAGTTCTTGAAAATTCTTATGACGAAGCCAAAGCCGGATATTGTACAAAAATAGATATTACAATTCTGTCTGGTGATATGGTAAAAATCGTTGATAACGGAAGAGGCCTGCCGTTGTCTAATAATTTGCATGTAAGTAAAGCTGTATTAGAAAAAATTTTAGCAGGTCGGCCAATAACAAATGCAGAGTACAGCCAAATGGGCGACCTTATCCAGGTGGGTATGCAAACTGTTAACTCATTGTGTGAAACTTTGCAAATTACCGTTAACAGGGACGGCAGTCAATATCAACAAAACTATATTCGCGGTATTGCGCAGCATGAACTGCATATTAACAAAGCCGTCCACACATCTGGAACGGAAATCATTTTAAGACCGGATAAGGCAATCTTCGGAGACACCGTATTCTCTAAAGAAGTGATTTGTGATTGGATCAAGATAAAATCGGCAGATGATAGGAGTATCGAGATTAATGTAAATTATGAAGTGCCTGATTCACACCCTGATTTGAGGCAGTAAATCATCTTCCCGCTGATGATTTATGGAATGGAAGCTAGTGTGTAATAAAAGACATTTCACACCCTGATTTATGCCATGGGAGCTAGTGTGAACAGCCCCGCTAAGGACATGCGGGCCATAGGAAGAATAGAAAAAGCAGCTATTCTTCACAATTTATGCCAGGAAGGCATGGAGATTAGTGTGAAAGCTGTTTACGAATAACATAAAAACTTCAGAAATTTTATCACAGGATCACAAAACAATGGGGCTGCTGCAAAATTTAAAATATATTATGCCCTGGAAAGAATATGGGTTTATATTTCGCAGATATTTTATGAAAAGATTGCGAAATATAAACCCATATCCCAGGCCATGGTCGAGGCTCATTTTTTATGTCATTTAAAGATATCATCAAAGATAGGTTTTCAGGACAGCCCCATTATTTTGAAGATATTCTTCTTGTTTTTGTTACCTTAATACGATACAAAGCCAATAAATCTACTATACTAAAGCAGAACTTTTTTCATAATCTCAACACCGATTCGTTGACCAAAACCAGCTAACAATTCTTCTCTTTTTTCTTTTAGAATCCCGTCATCATCTTTTGCTAAAATGTAAATATAGAAGACCGGAAGATAATCGGAATCAAGTTGTAAAATGTCAGCAATTCCGCTGATATCTTTTAAGGTGCTAATTGTACTCTGGTGATTGTAGAAATAAATGGGGGAATCCAATCCAATGGAAATGCGCTTAAATAAAGTCACTGTATCATATGTCTTAAGGTTGGTAACTATATAATTTGTTTCCTCCCTGACAATATCACTTACCATCTGTTCAAAGGCTTCGATTTTCATTTCCTTACTGTATCTCGAAATAAAAGATAAAATAAAGCCGGAAGAATTTTTCATTGTATTGTCTAACATTTGTTGAATCAGCTCCGTTGATCTTTCACCAGAAGATAACTCCTTTTCTTTCCTTAAGAACGCTTCAATCTCATCTTTGCGCTTTATTATTTCCAGTTTCACAGCATCATCAATAATCTTAAAATTCTCACTCCGCTTAATCAGGGAATGATACCGTTTGCTATTACGCAGCAATTCTGCCAGACGTTGTGCCAGCACATAGTCCCCGGTACCTTCTTCAATTTCTTTATTATGATAATATTTCGTATAATAAATCTGTCTCAATACGGTGGTTAACCAGGAATCATTCCATTGAGAAAGTGCATTTGCTTTAATTGCTGACTTTTTATCTCCCAAGGGAAACCAAAGTCCTGAAATATCAAAGGGTATCAGTACTTCGTTGTTACCACGTTTTTCCAATACTGTTTCATTCAAATACTTCTTTACCAGATCTTTTACGATTCCTTCCAGTATATAATCCGATTGAATGACTCTATGATGATAAATAATATCTTTATAACTATTATATCTGCGCTTAACAAAATCCTCTACGGAACTTACTGCTTTTAATGGAACACAGAAAAAAATCGCTCCATTCTCCACAATCAGCTGCATATCATTTATAATTCTGCTATACTCTACCTTTCCGGAATCCTTTCCGGAATTGATAACATCTCTCGTGGCATAATCCAGGCGGTCTCCGTCCAAACTGGAATCAAGAATTCTATGAAGATACTTAAATGCTCCATCTTCTGCAAAAATTCGCTTTACACTTTCTAACACAAGCAGATCAAATAAATTCTCATCGTATTTCTCATTGTTTTCTGAAACTGGTACAATTATTTTGCTTAAAATACCCTCGCTGATCTCGTCACCCATTTGTTCATGTAATTTCTTATCACCCTCAAAGTATTTCGACATGACATCAACAAATTCTTTCGCATTTTCCGTATCACTAACTACCTTCTCTTTATATTCCAGGTAGACATCTTTTAACGCAAATTCCACGATATGGCTAAATGGAGGATGTCCAATATCATGCAGCAATGCTGCTGCCCGGATTGATTGAATAAGTATAAGATGCAGGATTTTATGCTGATCCGGGATATTGTTTGGTATCAGGGAATGCCTCAACTTATCCAGTTCTATCTGCGGCATCTCCTCCGGAAGCCTGCCCCCTAATTTTTCAGCGCAAACCTCCGTCTGCTGTCTTAATCTATCTAAAATCTCAATATATTCTCCAACAAAGATATCAAAGAATTCATTTAACATGGAATCTGTCGTATTCAGTAACGATTGAAAAAACATATCGGAGCAAAGTTTCATTGTTCCAACGGAGTGTTCAAATCGTTTCGTGCGGTTGGTGGGAAAGGTGAGGTATACCGTTGAATTTTGATATACGTCATGGAGACGGTTAAAACCAATCGTTGAAACAATTCTTCTTTCATATTCTGTTAATGAAATCAGTCCATGAATGGAATCATTCAAATAAATACCTTTTTTCAAGTCAAGCCTCCTATTGGTTTTTTTTCTATTATAAAGTATCTCCATTCATAATTCTACTAATTCGAATACTTTTACCGGGAACAAAGGGCTAATTTTTAAAAGATTGATCTCTTCACTCGTCCTGTCTGTTTGGATAGAATATTTTTGTTCTTATAAGTTAAAAGATAGTAAGTAACAAGGACTTAATTTATTGTGGAATAGGCAAATGTCATTGTAATAATATTCCATTCTGTTATTATAATATCAGAAGCACTATCCGGTATCTTTATACTTTTTGATTTATAATTTAGAATGGTACATTAAACTAAGAAAGGAAGGTACAGGCACTTTCCATACGATTCTTGATGGAATATGTATATGAACATGAAGAGTAATAAAATAATATTTATTGTTTCTAGCTTACTTATTATTACATTGATAATTGTATGTTATTTGTACGAAAGAAAATTGAATTTAGACGCAGATGATACTGAATATATGACTATATCTATGTACGACGAGACGAATATCGAATTTACACTGGATTCTCAAGATGATATAAATGTCATGTTCGCGCAACTAAGGAGCATGACTTATAGTAAACCATCCTTTATCTATGGAAAAGGATATTTTATTGCAATTAATATTTATAGTAAAAAATCTTTAAATACTAAAAAAATATATTTTACCAATAGTGATATCATCATTAACGGTATAAAATATAAATTAAATGAAGGGAAGGTATCTTCGTTATCAACTAAAATAATAGAATTATCAAAGAAATATATTAAGTAATACTAATTATAACTATAGGACGTGCCAGGGATTAGAACCCATAAGATTACGCCCATGCTAGATGCACAAAAACAAGAGCTTCAAAGTTTTATTCAAACTCTGAAACCCTTGTTTTTGGTATATATATTTATATGTTTTTATTGTGGTTGCGTTCCAGACACATTCCAAAATTACTCATCCTCAGGAACAGACAGGGCACGAACCATGAGTTCTTCCATCATCTCATAATCTATTACAAATGACCTTGCGCTTGCCTCCAACATTTCTTCACTGCTGATTTTCACAAAATCCATTTATTCTATAATACGGAGGAATTCGGATAGCAATACTAGCTATCTTGTTCATACTCATAATAGTATTCACTCTTCATGACTTATACCACCTGTTTATGCATATATTTACGAATCAGCTCATTAATTACATCCTGAAAATCAACTTTTCCTTCAATGCATTCCTGCATCCTTTTTTTGTCGGATTCTAAAAGCGGCATATCTTCCATACTCATTGTTGCATTAACATTCTCAATGATACGCTCTGTTTTACTCAT
>JAEZSL010000298.1 GCA_023443925.1 Bacillota bacterium
CCAATACTAATACAGGAATTATTACAACAATCAGGATGGCCCAGAAATTAACCTGTGCCGCATTCATGGTCAGATACTGCTGGGTAACACTTCTGGTACGAATTGCAAGACTGCTTTCTTTATTGGATACAAAATTAATGGAATTTATCATCAAATCCAGGTTACCGATAGAAGGATAGGACATCATCTGCTCATCCACCATCAGGGCAGACCCCAGTACTATAATCTTGGATTCAATCTCATTGTATTTTTCAGTAATTGCCACACCCAGATTAAAAGGTCCGTCTATATCGCCGTCCTGCTTTTCCACCGTATTGGATGATACGTCAATTTTCGAGTAAGCACTGTCGGAAGTCGTGAATAAAGGATCAATCTGCGTCGTGCTTCTCTTGCTGTCCAATGCCTGGATTCCAATGGCACCCGGCATTACAACAGAAGCCTGTTTGGATAATATGGAGGAGGTTATGTCATGGCTCTTAATACTTGGTACCAGATTATTAACATACTGGCCCATATAGTATCCCTGCTCCCCTTCCAGTACAATACCGTTTACAAAACTGATTCCGTAGTAATTCATAAGACTGTTAAAGTTATCCAGCCCTTCTGCGGCATAATCTACCAGGATAATGGCATTACCGCCTTTCGCCAGATAATCTTTTATCATGGTAATCTCATCCTCGGTATAGTCCTTCTGAGGTCCGTTGATGAAAAGGAGGGAGCAGTCCTCCGGTATGCTTTTCACCGTTAAGGTTGCTAAAGATTTGGTGGTAACGTTTGCCTTTGTCAGGGAAGAGGCAAGGGTCGCTCCCATATCCGGCTCACCGTGTCCGGATACCGTATACATTACAGGCAGATCCTCTGTTGTTACATACTGGAGGGCGCTGGTTACCTGGCCTTCCACATCAATTCCGGTAACATTGGTCTGGTAGGTATTATAATCAATTTCTGTCTTATACATATCGTTGTTGTCAACATACTTTGCTCTTTTATTGGATTCGTTAACAACAATTAAACTGTTACTGTTAACTTTTTCATCCGTGTACTGGGAGGCAAAGTTGGGGTATAATACAGGATCTTTATACTCAACTTTAATCTTGTTAGACAAAGAAGCATATTTTTCTATGATCTCTGTAAAGGTCTTATCTTCCGATCCGGTCGGAACCATATAATAGATGGTAATGTTGTCCTTAATATCTTTTACATAATCCTTGGTGGTATCGGTAAGGGTATACATACCCTCTTTACTAACGTCAATTTTAAGATCTAATTCGGTAACTAAAATATTAACCACTAAGATCATAATAATTACTATGGCAGATACTGCGGTTGCGTACGCACCGCCTTTAAACTTCCTGGAAGTAAAGGAGGCCTTGATCCGGTCTGCAAAACTTATTCTTTCCTCTTGCTCCTCATCCGTGTCAAACTGGCTGGGATTATTTTGCTCTGCAGCCGTAGCTATGTCTTTCTGATTCTCAGACTGGCTTGAATCATTCTGGTTTAAATCGTCCTGGCTTAAGCTGTCCTGACTTAAATTATCCTGATTTTCATTATTCATATCTTTCATCCTGCTTCTCTCCTTTCCTTAGCTCCATCTGCGTTTCTTAATTGCCTGAACCGTTAAGAACTGGAACAGGAATACAATACTGATAAAATAAACTGCGGAGGATAAATCCAGTACTCCCTTGGTATAATTATCAAACCTTGCTATTACGGAGAACCAGTTAAATACTCTGGATACCAGACCGTCAAATACCGTTGGTTTAACTAAATAAAATACCGTTAATACTGCTTCCGCTATAATACCGGCAGCAAGGGAGATTGTCAGGTTATGCATCATTACATAGGCAATCCAGCAGATCGCAATTATGATAATGGAAAAAATAATCCAGGCTGACTTTTTGTCCGTCGGCAGCAGAGTAGCAAGACCGTCCATTAAAGCGGTAAGTAAAATAATAACAAAAGAAACGACTGCAGCAACTACCTGGCTCTCAGTCAGGGCAGAAATAAACAACCCGATTGCTATATACGCCGCCCCCAGTAAGGAAAATCCCAATATGGCTCCATAAGCAACCTTTAAGGAAACAGTACCAAATTGCAATAAAATCAAAGGATACAGACATACAATTCCCATAACCGCTAAAAATACGGTAAACACAGCAAAAAACTTACCTGCAATGATCTTGCCTACCGGCAGGGGGGAGGTAAATAATAACTGATCCGTCTTCTGTTTCTTCTCTTCTGCCATCAGGCGCATGGTCAGTATAGGCACCAGCAGCACAAATATAAAAGAAACACCGGATAATACATATTCAAAATTGGCATATAACTGAATCATGTTGTAAATCACATAGTATATACCGATGATAACCAAAAAGAATGCGATAAACACATAACCGGTCATGGATGTAAAATAAGCTTTTAATTCTTTTTTATATATCGCCAGCATCTTTATTTTTCCTCCTCATTGTCAGATTCATTATTTTGCTCCCTGCGGGAAACAGCTGATTTAGCTTCTTCCTGTTTTGCGGAAGCGAATTTCATTCTTCCCGTCCCTTTTGACGATTTGCTTTTTCCTTTTGTCTGGGTTACTTCCAGGAAGATATCCTCCAGAGACATATTAGAAGACTGCATATTCATAATAGGACACCTGGCATCGCTCAGTGCATAAAATACCTCTTCCCGGATATCGCTTTCCTCACTGCAGTAGGCAGTTAATTTCAGTATGCCGTCCTTTGCTTTGGTTTCAATATCAAGTCTTGTTATTTCTTCTATATTCGATAAGGCTTCCTTAATTTTATCCCTGCTTCCTTTTACCTCCAGATGCAGGCCGTTGGAGCCTCCGATATGTTTTGATAAATTATCGGGAGTGTCACTGACGATTAGTTTACCTTTATTAATAATCATAACCGTATCGCAGATAGCACTTACTTCCGATAGAATATGGGAGCTTAAAATAATGGTATGCTCCTGGCTTAATTTCTTTATCAAGTCCCGTATTTCAATTATCTGCATGGGGTCCAAACCAACCGTGGGTTCGTCCAGAATCAGTACGTCAGGAAACCCTACCATAGCCTGAGCCAGACCTACTCTCTGTTTATAACCTTTGGATAATTGCTTAATCAGACGTTCCGATACATCCGTAATTTTCGCCATTCCCATAATTTTAGTAATCATTCTGGCTTTTTCGGATCTTTTCACCATTTTTAAATCCGCTACAAAGTTCAGATACTCTCTTACGGTCATATCCTGATATAAGGGTGGCAATTCAGGTAAATAGCCGATGCGTTTTTTTGCTTCTTCCGGCTCATCAAAAATATCATGGCCGTCAATTATTACAGATCCTTCCGTTGCTGATATATAACCGGTGATAATATTCATGGTTGTGGATTTTCCCGCCCCATTTGGTCCTAAAAAGCCCAGTATCTGACCTTTTTCCACCGTAAAGCTCAAGTTGTCTACTGCTAGATGGTCCCCATACTTTTTGACTAAATTCTTAACTTCTATCAAGACTTTCTCCTCCTTAAATAAATATTGGACTCTAACAAGAATATGTTACTCTTATAATGCGAAAAATTTGTGAACAATTCTATAAAAATAAATTGTTCACAAATTTTTCACAATTATTCCAGCTAAATTATAAATCAAACTTTTGTTTAAATCAATGAAAGTATGAAATACCCACCTATTATGTGCCAATTTGTCCGTATACATAATCCTCCTGTTTCCGATTCATTTTCTTCCGTTTATTTTTGGATATTTCCGGTTTACTGCCGTTTTTACTTATGTATTGTTCCGTTATTATAATCCGGTTATCATGCATACAAGGATATTATCTTCTGCGTTTATTACTCCTGTTGTCAATAAAGGTAAGCATTGCCAAAAGCATCATGCCGAACTGAAGCATTAAAAATAAGGAATCATAAGTGATCATTGTATCACCACCCTTCAGGGGCCATCCGGACGGATGGACTAAAAAATTCCCGAAGCTTGTACCCCGGCAGCCAAATCCCTCCTCCCTGACATTATTACATCAATCGCCGTTGTTGAGATATCTTCTGTCTCATAAGCCTGCCCTGTTACTGTCTTCCCTAACCTTTCCTGAACCTGTTTCATTTAAAATCCTCCTTCAAAAAAATACGGTTACCAGTTACTAAAAACAAACGCCTATGTGTTTAAGCTTATATGCGAAAACACCCGAGAATTTGCATGATTCTTTGCGCTGCTTTCCCGGGTGTTCCGAATAATTACCTTATGTTTATATTATATATCATATCCATACATTTACAATAGTACTTGCATATTCTACATATTTTTTGTCTAATGTACACAAAATAGCTTTGGTTTTATCCTTTTACGCTTCTGCCGTTATAAAATAGATTCCATACCCTTACCTTCCCGTAGGATAGTTTTCAAATACCTGGCACAAGGTATCATAAATGGTTCTTGCAGCCGTATCCTGAAACTCTGTATTGGTTAGCAGGGCTAATTCCTCCGGGTTTGACATAAAGCCTAATTCAATTAGTACTGCCGGCACTGTATTTTCCCTGGTGACAATAAGAGATTTATCTTTGACTCCTCTTTTTACCGTACCCAGATTAGTGGTAAGGGATTCTAAAAACATCTGACCCAATATTTTGCTGGTCAGTCCGCTTGCATTGGGCGAATTATTGGCAGAACAATAGTATACTTCCGTACCTTGCGGTGTTTCGGTGGTATGTGCATTCATATGAAGACTGACATATATATCTGCCCCGATGCGTTCTGCCTGAGCCGCTCTGTCATAATTTTCTTCCGTTGTATTGGCATATCTTACGGAATCCCCGTATCTGGTGAAATATACCTTTATATCCGAATCCGGAGCGTTAAAGTACTTCTCGGCCATGTAATATAATATGGCAAGCGTTAAGTCTTTCTCCTGGATTTTGACACCGTTATGAGTTCTGGTTGCACCTGCCGCATTTCCCCCGTGACCCGGATCCAGGAGTACGATTTTCTTGTATATATTTTTCGGGTCTCCCAGGGTCACATCAATACCGTTTGCCGTTTGTGATAATTGAAAGCCTTGTAATTTAACCGTATCGATAAGTATTTCCGTATTATTATATACATAAGAAACAGATACATTCTGTACTACCTCTGACAGGGCAGTTACAGGGTTGGCCGCATAAAAGGCCGTATTGTCACCAGGAATCAGAATTGCAATCCGATTTTGGTTATAGCGGTATCTATCCTGCGCTTTTATATCTGAAAAAGAAATACCCTCCGGCAGCTTAAACTGCAGCCCGGTATGGGCACTGGTCTCTGATTGATTCTCAGAGCTGTCAGCTGTCCCTTCCGGAACAAAGACGAGGTTATAATTGTTTTCCGTCTGGTCAACCCGGTAACGAAAGCCCGGATTCTTTTCTATGGTTATACTGGCCGTATGATCATTCACACTTGTACTGGTCACTGTTTTTATGGCTTTTAAGGAATTGTCCGTATTAATTTTTTCACCGATACCGTTGACAGTACCTGGGAACTGTAAAATCAGGAAATTCCCGCTTTCTGCCAAGGTAACCGACATAGCTTCCATGGTCGATATCTTTAAGAACTCTTCCCCGCTTTTTACACCCGCAGTTATGGAATTAATATAGTTCGGATAAAGGGTTATCGTCAGAGTGCATTTATCCTCTGATAAGACTGACTCATACTTTGCCGGTATATTAGTTAATATCATACTTATTTCGCTGGAATTATCCGCGGAATTAAAAACTGTATTGATCACTCCGGCAAGAACTCCCCCGGGATTATATGTCATTGTATTGATGTAGGAATTATTAATATGCAGTTTCAGTACATTACCTTCTATATATACTGCTGATTTACTGATGGGTGAAGCGGCATGAACCGTATAAACTTCTTTTTGACCGGCTGTACTAAACACTTCCGATAAAGTAACAGAATCAATATTGGCAGAAATATCTCTGTCCTCGGAAATTTCAGTTGTATTCGTTATATTGCTGGTTTGTGCGTAGCGGTCCAGAAGTTCCGGTAAAATTCCCCACTGAAAAAGTGTCGTATCCGCTAAAGTTGTATTGCCTTTATCCGTCTGATTACCGGTATTGCTTACTTTTTTTGCTGTAATCTGAGAGGTTCTTGTCTCATTATTCCAGCTGTAATTAAATCCAAGGGCTGCCGCAACAAAACTGCCGGGTACCATAACGCCCGATTCCCTGCTATCCGTATTTGTTACGAATAAGGGGGCCGTATCCAGTTTCTTTGTCTTACCGTCAACCGTTGCTGTTTTGCTTCCCACGGTCATCTTTATAACCGTATTATTATTGGTTATGGTAATTTCCCCGGTGTTTTTATTATATACATAACCGGCATGAATACCAGAATCTGCAAATACCTTCCAGGCCGGCAGCAACGCCGTATCCTCCATTATAATGACCGGAAGTGTTCGTAAGGCAACTGAAGTACCGTCAATGGTTACCTTACCCTGGGTTCCGCAATATGCCAAATCCCTGCCATTGTAATTCAGATGCAGTGCTTCCGTAATGGAAGCCGTAGCTGTTTTGCTGTTCCACTGATAGGCATATCCAAAATTTTCTGCTACAAACCTTGCCGGTACCAATACCTTTGATACCTTCCGGTCTTTGTACTCTATCTTAACCGGAGCCAAAGGTGCTGATATCTTTTTTCCGTTAAGGAGCACGGTTTGACTGCCCAGTTTCATAACCATGACATTCTTACCTTTAGTCAGGGTGAGGCTCTCTGACTTTTCCTCATATGAATACTTCAGCTCCATACCGGAATTTACAAATATATCACGAAATGATGCCAGGGAGTTGCCGTCAAGTATGATGCCAGGTGTATCTTTTGAAGGTATGCTTTTTCCGTTAAAGGTATAATTAACCTGTTGTCCCGTATACAAAAAATCTTGTTTTGTCTGATAATTGTATAAAGAAAGTCCTGCCGCCGCCTGGGCATCGGTAAAAGACCAAAAACAGAAACACAGGACAATTGACAGGATATATGGTACTCTGCTCCGTACAGAGGCTCCGGTCTTGAGGGTATGATCCTGTGGGTACTTTTTTCTTCTTAACTTTATCATCTGATTCAACTTGAAATTCCTCCTTGGTTTTTCACTGGTTATAGTTTAATGGAATATTTTGTTATAACTGTGTCAAAGTTCTGTCATTTTCTTTAATATTCCATCTGTATACTCTTAAGATACTTGCTTTTTCTGAAACAAAAAACTGCGCCATTAATTTCAGCCGAAAGTTTGGAGGTCCCATATGGACTCCAATCCTTCTTCTTAAATTAACAGCGCAGCAACTCTAAAAAAGTTAGTTAAGTATATCACATACTCTCCAAATTCTAATAACTGTAGTTCCGTTACATTAACCGATTACATCGCTCATATGATACATGCCAGGTGCTTTTCCTGCCAGAAACTTTGCCGCATGAATGGCACCTTTAGCAAAAATAGCTCTGGAATAAGCGGTGTGTTTTATTTCAATTACTTCATCGGTACCGGCAAAGATAACTTCATGTTCGCCTACTATGGTACCGCCTCTGACTGCAGATATACCGATTTCTTTCTGTTCTCGCTTCTTAAGCTCCGAGAAACGGTCAAAATTATACTCGTACCGCTCACTTAATACTTCATTTATGGCGTCCGCCAAGGCCAGCGCGGTACCGGAGGGAGCATCCAGTTTCTGGTTATGATGCTTTTCCACAATCTCTATATCAAAATCTGCCGCAGCCAGTACCTGAGCCGCAGTCTGTAATAGTTTCATTACCGTATTAATACCTACCGACATGTTGGCAGATCTTAAGATTGCAACATTTTCAGATGCTCTGTGAACCATTTTTAAGTCTTCCTCGGATAATCCGGTGGTACAAAGCACTACCGCTAATCGGTTCTTTCCGGCATACAAAAGCATTTCATCCAGCTTTTTCGGGGAGGAAAAATCAATAATGACATCTGCTGCCACATTACAATCAGAGAAAGATGTGAATACGGGATAACCGTTATCCGTTGTTTCATGTAAATCAATGCCGGCTGTAATAACCGCATCTGCCTCATTTTTAAGAAGTTTTGTAATCTCCTGGCCCATTCTGCCGTTACAACCGCGCAAAATTATTCTTGTCATTTTCTCCTCCTGGTAATTCTTTAATTTATCTGTACGATACCGATTCGCTATAACAAGTCCTCCTTAATCCGTAGTCTTAGTTATAACAAAACCAATACCGTGCTTATTGTATATAATATACTCCATCCGCAGACAGAATACAAGCACCCATACCGAATCCACAACCGATAACAGGGCTGGAACCGGCCGTGGATCTAAATTTATTTTTATACTAATTTCAGGCCGGCTTCTTTCATGGCTTTTATTAATTTTTCCGTATTTTCCGGTTCCATTTCCGTAAGCGGCTTCCTTAATCCCCCAACCTCAAAGCCCATTAGATTCATTGCTTTTTTTACAGGTATGGGATTCACTTCACAGAATAAGGCATCGATAAGCGGATAATATTTTAACTGCTGCTCAAGGCTTAATTTCACATTGCCTTCCAGGTAATTAACCACAATATCGTGGGTCTGGGAAGGTGCGATATTGGACAGCACCGAGATAACACCGATACCACCTAAGGACAGCAAGGGTACGATCTGGTCGTCATTACCGGAATACAGATCAATATCACCCTGGGTTAAGTGCATCAGGCTGGCAATCTGCGTAACATTTCCACAGGCTTCTTTAATTCCCACAATGTTATCCACTTCTTTTACCAAGCCGGCTACGGTTCCCGGAAGAAGATTACAGCCTGTTCTTCCCGGTACATTATAAAGCAGTATGGGTA
Source organism: Bacillota bacterium (assembly GCA_023443925.1). The sequence goes on from JAEZSL010000298.1 coordinate 8,851, forward strand.
TATCCACCTCTCTTGCAATATCCGTAAAATGCTCCTTTAAACCTTTCTGGGTCGCTTTATTATAATAAGGCGTCACCAGTAAGAGTCCGTCCGCACCGTATTTTTCAGCTTCTGTTGAAAGATATATGGCTGTGTCCGTACTGTTGGACCCGGTTCCGGCTATTACGGGCACCCTTTTATTTACCTTCTCTACCGTGTAACGGATACACTCTAAATGTTCTTCATGGGTTAATGTGGATGCTTCTCCGGTTGTTCCGCATATTACTATACTGTCCGTACTATTCTCAATCTGATAATCTAACAGTTCCCCCAGTTTATCATAATTGACTTCCATGTTTTCTTTAAACGGTGTTACTATTGCTACACCGGCTCCTTTAAATATTGCCATAACAGCACCTCCTGATTCTTGCTTATGAAAAGTCCGGTTTACCAGACCCAGCCACCGGCACGCTGATTTTTTGTGAACTTGTTCAGCATGTCATGCGTATCTCTGCCCGGCAGGCATTTTTATTATGAAGGAAATAAGGATATATTGCCTTTACAATAAAAAAAGCCGGCCATGGGCCGACACTAAAGAATTCTCCTGTAATGCCAGGTCTTTCACTGCAATAAAACAGTGTGCTAATTACCGGCATACATTCTTTAGGCAGCACTCCATCAATAAATTGATGACAGTCACATAGCTGTTAACCATGTGCCCAACCAAGGTAATGCAGACTTACCTTGATTTCGGCATCTTTTCCTTTCCAAAGCATTCCCATATGTCTGCCATATCCTGCTATGTACTCTTAAAAAATGCGCCTCTACCAAAAACTATGTATTCAATTTTATGTAAAGCTTTTGCCTTAATTCTTTAAACCATATTAGCATTAACGGGTTTTGTTGTCAATATGGAATTTTTTAAGCTGGTTTTAAGTGAATGCGAACGGATGGATTTGATGTGGGCGAACGGGTGAATTTTGATGTGGGCGAACGGACGCTTTGCGGGGAGGTTGTGGGAAATCCGGGAGGGGGCCTGCTGTATTTTCTGTTCGGGAAAGAATTTTAAAGTTTCTAATGCCCTGGTAATCGCTTAGTACGCTTAGAACGGGTAAAAACTCCGTAAGCGCTGCGCACTTTCGTCAGACAGTTTGCCCGTTCTAAGCTGGCGCGATTACCAGGACATAAGTAACTTTTTAAAATTCTTTCAATTCACAGTAAATACAGCAGGCCCCCTCCCGGATTTCTTTATAGGTTGTGTGCAAAGCTGATGTTGATTTTTTTTGATTTTTATTTTGGTTTATACGGTATTATAAAAGAGAACTTTTACGGAATTTCAATTTGTGGTTCTTTATGCGATTTATGGTTATCGGTTTTTTATATAACTGTTGGCTTTGTTCATGAACTATGTTAAAGGGTTATTTCCAATTAGTTATTATCTTATCTCCTTTGAACAGTTGATTACTTAAGGGGAAGTACTAATGAATTTCAATATTAACGTGATTTTATTATAAAGTTATCGTTATTATTTGTGTTAATTTCACCTGATTTTGCATCGCTTATCTGGTTATCCCGGATAAGGACCGAGCCTTTGGCCTCCTGGGCTGTTTCTATGGCGTAGGTGCCGCAGCGGTGGATTTTATTTTTTTCTATGACCATGTTTTCTACCTGGCCTTTGTTGAAGAAGGATAGGGCCTGGTAGGTGCTGTCGGTGATTTGATTGTTTTTTATCAGGCAGTTTGCCAGGTTGTCATAGCCTTCTACTGTATTTACCCAGATGGCGCCGTAATTAGCATTTAGGTTGTTTTCCAGGCTGCCGCAACGTTCTAATTTGTTGTTTTCTATCAGTATGGTGCCTTCAAATACCTGGGGTGTGAAGTTTGTGCTGATATTGATGCCACCGCCAAAGCATATGGTGTCTTTCAGCCAGTTTCCCCGGAGGGTTATGTCTTTTCCTCCATACAATGCAATGTTATTGGCCAGCCAGGGAAGGGATACGGTGTTATAAAGCACCCGGTTGTTTACGCCAAGGACTCCTCTGTTAAACATGGCTATGGCGTCATCCCCGGTATTGCGGATGTCGTTTTGGGTTACCACGCAATTTGAAGTGCCGCCGCACAGATTGATGCCGTCTGCGAAGGTGTTGCGGATACGGCAGCCCATGATATTGATTCCGTTGGTCACATCTGCCCATACGCCGACTTTCCAGTGTTCCATCCAGATATTCTGGATATGAATGTTTTCCATGCCTTTTACGGGAGTGACCATGGAAAATGCGGGCGGATCCAGGGAGTCTCTCCGGCGGGTGACTTCGCCTAGGAGTGAAAAATCATAAAAGGAAAGATTTCCGGCACGAATGGTAAAAGCAGAAGCATTACCGTGGAGGACCGTATGCCACATTCCGGCTCCCCGTATGGTGATTCCGTCCTCCCTTAAGACAAAGCCGTTTATAAATACGGGATTGCCGATTTCAAATACACCGGCCGGTATGTATACTTCTTTTTTCTCTTCAGCTGCTTTTTTAATACAATCTGCTATGGCTTTGGCATCGTCCTCCCCGTCACCTTGAACCGCACCAAAATCGGTTATGTTTAATGCATTTTCAGGCATTGGAAGGGGAGCGGACACTTCTTCCGTCTCGATTAGGTCGATGAGGTAATATTCTGCTGTATTTTCTTTGTCTTTTTGCAGTTTTATTTCGGTTCCGGCCGGATAGGTTTTATCAAGTATCACACGTGTATCATCAAAAAACATATGGCCGGCGCCTTCTTTTTTTGCTGACGGGTCATTATTCCAGGGGAAATTGCCATATACCCAGCTATATTTGGAGGTTACCTCCACTGTCTTTTTATCTTCTCCCGCATATAAGTTAATGCTGTCACTTAAACCTTTTCCATCCTTGCTGTCAGGAATGCAGTAACGTATGACCAATGCATTGGCTGCATTTTTTAATTTAAACGAGATATAATCCCCGGTACAGTCTAATGTGACATATTTTCTTTCGGAAGCTTCGCTGGCAAATTCCCGGTAGGCCCGCCCTTCCTCACTGATTTTGCTATTGGTCTCACACACTTCTCCTTCATAGGAATCATAGGTCAAAAATGCGCCGTATGGATTTTTCTTGCCGCTGTCTTTTAAAACAACCTGATCAATTTTGTTTCCGTCATCAAAGGTAAGGCTGTTGATTCCTTTATTTAGATGGAGCGTAATTTCTTTACTCCCGGCTGCTTCAGTCTGTATGATGCCGTTTACCTTTATGGAGACTTCCTTTATCTCCTTTCCTTTAAGCTTTACCCTATAATCCCCTTCCTTTTTGGCACTTACCACATAGGTGTATGCTGTCTGGAAAACGTAAGCATCTTCCCGTAAATAAACGGTATCTTTGCTGCTGTTCTTATAAAGCCACCCAACGCCTGACAAAAGCAGTATGCCAAAACAAATACCGGCTCCCCAAATAATTTTAGTCCTTTTTATCCGTTTCATAATTCCCCCATCCGCGTGCTTTCGCACTCATACAAGCTTTCCTGGCATAATCGTAAAGAATAGCCTCTTTTGCTATTCTTCTATGGCTCCCATGCTTTTCGAGAGGCAATTCACACTAACACCCATGCATACCGCAAGTCTGCCATCTGCTTCGGAACCTCAGAACCTTACTTTCTTTTTCTATAAATAAAAAGCTATACAGATTACTGCCATAGGAAAAGGTGTACAGTAATACTGCAGGCATGTAACCGGCACAAAATCAACCTTTCCTGTGCAGTTTAACAACATCCAGACGTATTATTGTACACCTGTTTAACTTTTCTCTTTTTCTTTTTACTATTGCCTTTTTCTTTTTACTATTTTTTTGCTTTGCTTTTTAACTTTTTTGCTTTGTTTATAACCTTACTTAAATACTCCCTTTCCTTAAGCAATACCGGCACTCGCTAGTCAAGCCCGGAAATCTATTTACTTGGCGCTGGCCTGGTAAACCTCATAGGCATCCTTCTGGATCTTCATGAAATCATCAAATCCCATCTGCTTTAAGGTATCCAGATAGGTACCCCATTCCTCACTGGCTCCGCCTTCGGTTACCCATTTTGCCTGCATGGTGGTTACATAAGAATTGATATCAATGTAAAGGGTGGATAAATCATTTAACTGCTCATTGGTATAACTTACATTGGGATAAGCAGGTTTGGCATACTGGCTTAGTTCTTTGTCCAGTTCCAGTTTTAAACCGTCACCGCTGTCGGTGGGTAATTTTACTCTGCTATTAAAGCCTTCTTCCACATATTTCGGGCCAAAGTCACGCAGTGAGCTAACCCAGGCAAAGGTATCCGCAGAAGTTCCGTCCGTAGGCGGCAGAAGAGAATAATTGTCTCCGTCTTTTTCAATACCTACGCCAAAGGAACCGTAAAAGGTCTGGATGGAAGCATCCTCCGTATAGAACTGGTCCATAAACCGAAGAAGTGCTGCCGGATCTTCACAGGAATTGGTAATCATAAATTCATTCCTGCTGTAGTTCCAGTGTTCCGGATCAGATGATACATAACGTTCTCCGTCAGGGCCAGCCAGTGCCGGCAAAGCTGCATATTCAGCCGCATTCGGACCAAAGGTGGCATCTGCCGTCCAGCCCGGTGCACAGCCAATCAAGGACGTTTCTTCATTCATAAGTTTGGCATCCCGCATGGAAGTATCCTGGGTAAACAGTTCCGGATCAATGAGACCTTCCGCATAAGCTTTGTGCATCCATTCAATACCGTCCCTGTAGGACTCAAGGGTGGGTAAATATACCGGCTCGCCATTTTTTACCGACATTAAATAGGTATTATCCGCGCCGATGGTCATACCAAATGGAAGCAGGAAAAACATAGTAGAATCAGCATATCCCTGTCCGTAGGGAATTTCATCATCCGGATCTCCGTTGCCATTGGCATCCTGTTCTTTAAAAGCTTTTAATACATTATAAAATTCTTCATAGGTCTGTGGCATTGCCAGGTTTAGATTATCAAGCCAGGACTGGTTGATAAACATCTGGTTTGCTACTAAGGGTCTGCAGGGCTTTTTACCTGGCAGGCCATAGATATGCCCGTCGGAGGAAGTGGCCAGAGCCTTCATCGTCGGATCTTTTTCCAGAATTGCTTTAAAATTCGGCATATTTTCATCAATATAATCGTCTAATGCAATAAAGGCACTCTGGTTTGATGCGATTTCCGCTGCCGAAAAGCAGATGGAACCTAAAAATGCATCCGGAAGATCCCCTCCTGCCATCATTACGGCCTTTTTATCACCCCAGTCCGCATTTAAAATGGTATCCCAGGAAATAGTAATTCCTGCATTGGCTGCTGCCGTATCTACAAAACCTTCATGGTAAGCTTCACCCCAGTCTGCCCAGCGGACCGTGGCCACTTTAAATGCTTCTTTTTCTGCCGTATCTGTATTACTTTCCGTATTCGTATCGCTGGCACCCGTATTTTCATTTTCCTGTACGGCAGGCTCTGCTGTGCCAGTTTCCACCCCTTTACCTCTGCAGCCCGCTAATAAAACTGCTAACATGGTCACCATAATAATGACACTCACTGTCTTTTTAAACATAAATCTCCATCCTCCTTTTTATTCTTTAATGGCACCTATCATAACTCCCTGATTAAAGTACTTCTGTAAAAACGGATACAGACACATAATCGGTATGGTTGAGATAACGATAGACGCATATTTCATCATATCAGACAATCTGCGAAGCTCGGAGGCCATTTCCCCGGACGCGGCTCCAAGAAGTGACTGATTTGATATCAAGATTCTGCGAAGCAGTAACTGTAATGGCTGTAAGTTTTCGTTCTGCAAATAAATCAGGGCGTTAAACCACGAATTCCATATACCTACTGCCGTCC
>JAEZSL010000338.1 GCA_023443925.1 Bacillota bacterium
TACCCAGGTATTACAGATATTTAGGAGAATTGCTTGAGAATGATGTGGTTCGTATCTCATCCAAAGAATTAAGCGAGAGAATGAAGGTAACGGCATCGCAGATCAGGCAGGATTTAAATAATTTTGGAGGTTTCGGACAGCAGGGCTACGGCTATAATGTTGAGTATTTATATACGGAAATTGGAAAAATTTTAGGCTTGGATAAGAGCTATAATTTAATCATTATAGGTGCGGGTAATCTGGGCCAGGCACTGGCGAATTATACGGATTTTGAAAGAAGGGGTTTTTATATTAAGGGTATTTTTGATGTAAATCCCAGACTGGAAGGAATTTCAATCCGCGGTACGGAAATACGAATGCTGGATGAACTTGAGAACTTTGTAAAAAATAATACGGTGCATATTGCCGCACTTACCATACCAAAATTAAAAGCGCCTGCTATTGCGAAAGATCTTGTACGTATGGGCATTAAAGCAATTTGGAACTTTGCCCCGACAGATCTTAACCTGCCCAATGATGTTATGGTAGAAAATGTACATCTGGCTGAAAGTTTAATGAGATTATCTTATAATTTAAAAGCACTGGAAGAGAGTTCGGAAACTGAAAAAAATTAGAATTCCTGTTACCTTTACCTGGCTTATATCCGATAAATACATGGTAAAGGATGTGTGCAAATGAGAAAAGCAAAGAGTATTAATTATGATAAAATATTTAAAGGTAAAAAGATTCCTATTCTCACCCTGGATGAACGCTGGCATGAAATCTTCCCGGATTATGATAAACCTGCTCACCTAAGAGAAATTGAGACAAGATTAAATGAACTGATAAAGCAGCAGGGTAAAATGGCAACTGATATGAAAGATATGAAAAACCTGAAAACGAAACTGATGCAGGAAATCATCGCTCACATGGATGTCAACGATACGGAAGCAGGTAAATTAAAGGCGAAAAAACTTGACAGGAACCAGAAGCTGATTAAAGAACTCAGTGAAAAAATGAACAAAGCGGAAGATGAACTAATAAAACTGCCGTATCAGATCAAAGCTGTGAATGAACAGCTTATTATTGAGAGTGCAAAAGTATGCTATGAAAGATTAGACCGTAATAATGAAAAGACGGCCGAGATATCCCGGTGGGTTGCTAAGGTAAGAGATGAGCTGAAAGACAAGATTCTGGAAAAGCAGGATATGGAGCTGAAAAGTACAGCCATTTATTCCTATATGCATGATATGCTTGGGCCGGAATTACTGCAGGATTTAGATGAGGAGTTAAAAAGAAACTGACAGCTGCCTGCTTTTAAGGAGTTAAACTATGATTATTGGTATAGGTACAGATTTGATTGAAATCGACCGGGTGGTAAGGGCCTGTCAAAAGGAAGCTTTTTTGAAAAAATATTTTACCACCAAAGAAATTGAACTTGGCAATTCCAATAAACAAAAATATGCAGGCAATTTTGCGGTAAAAGAAGCAGTATCTAAAATGTTTGGTACTGGTTTCAGAGGTATTAGACCAATCGATATAGAGGTTTTAAGAGATAATTACGGTAAACCCTATATTAATTTATATGGTACTGCCCTGGAACTGTCAAGAACCCTGGAAATCTCTGATATTTTTGTAAGTATAACCAATACAAAGGACTATGCCAGTGCCTATGTGATTGGAGAGAAGCGAGACTAAAAAACACTTTGTATTGTGCATAATACCCAATAGCCTGAATAGAAAGCCCGTGCGTGGAATCTCATGCACGGGCTCAAATAGAATCGTCTGTAAGTTAATGAATCAGAGATAAGCTTTGAGGTTTCTTATCAAAAATTTCAGTCAGAATGGAGAAAAACGTGAAGTCAGTAGTAAATGCTGCCCAAATGCAGGCAGTTGATGCTTATACAATTGAACAGGTTGGTATCCCTGCCATTGTTTTAATGGAACGTGCGGCTTTAGCAGTCGTGGAGCAGGTGAAAAAACATAGCGAGAAAAGGGACAAGATTCTTGTTGTATGCGGTATTGGAAATAATGGGGCAGACGGAGCTGCTGCCGCACGTATTTTATGCGCAGAGGGCTACCATGCGGACATACTGCTGGCAGGTGACGAAGAGAAGGCTTCTGATCTGGCTAAACAACAGCTATTTATTGCGAGAAATTTAGGTATATCCATATATAACAATATAGTGATCTCTGAATATACTATTATAATAGATGCCATCTTTGGAATAGGGCTCAGCAGGGACGTTGCCGGAAGGTATAAAGAACTTATAGAAGAAATAAACCAGGGTGAGCATATCGTATTTTCCGTCGATATACCCTCCGGACTCTCAGCAGACACCGCAGCACCTATGGGGGTTTCAATTCGGTCTGACTATACAATAACGTTCGGATTGAATAAAATAGGATTATTATTATATCCGGGGTGTGAATACGCCGGTGAGATAACGGTTGCGGACATCGGATTTCCTCAGAAAGCTGTAATGACAGTAAATACACCTTATTTTGTCTATGATAATTCCGATCTGTGTAAACTGCCCGTAAGGAAAAATTATTCAAACAAAGGAACCTATGGAAAAGTATTGGTAATAGCAGGTTCTGCCAATATGAGCGGAGCGTGTTTCTTTTCAGCGAAAGCGGCATACCGAATGGGTGCCGGACTAGTCAAAGTGCTGACAGCAGAGGAAAACAGAATCATTCTCCAGACCCAGCTGCCGGAAGCATTAATGAGTACTTATGGTGCGGATTCTTTTGATTCTGAGGGAAGCAACAGGATAGTTCAGGATATCGGATGGGCGGATGCTATCGTGCTCGGGCCGGGTATTGGTAAATATGAATCTTCCGAAGCGTTACTTGAACTGGTTATTAAGCATGCCAAAGCTCCGGTCGTTCTTGATGCTGACGGGATAAATCTTTTGGCACGTAAAGTTGACGCTCGGATGGAGGAAAGACAACAGGTTGATTATCCGGGTTCCGGATTAAAAAGGATAGAAGCCATAGCCTCATGTCTGCCAAAACAGACAGTTTTAACACCCCATCTAAAAGAATTGTCAATATTATTAGACAGACCGCTTCAGACAATAATATCCGGACTTATGGATACAGCGGATAATTGTGTAATGGATCACGATCATATTATTGTGCAGAAAGATGCCAGGACCATTGTTCCGGCTCCGGGAAAGAGATATATCAATACAACCGGTAATAACGGTATGGCGACAGGTGGATCGGGAGATGTGTTAACCGGTATTATTGCTGGACTGATTGCACAGGGGCTGACGGTGGAAGAAGCTGCATATCTTGGGGTCTACATTCATGGCCTGGCAGGTGATAAGGCATTTGAAGCAAAAGGAAGCTATTCCTTAATGGCAAATGATATAATCGAAGGAATTGCCCAGGCGGTTAAATTTTGATTTTTTGATGAAATATAAAGATTAACAGTAAAAATTCAATGAAGGTGATTTATGTATAAAAATATAAGCAGCATATGGTATGTAAGGCACCTGAAAAGACAGATTATGGGGTGTTTTAGAATGCCTCGTTACGGATTGGAGGAACATATGACAGATTTTACGGAATCAGCGTCTTCGGAGGTGATAGACGGGCGGTACTTCAGGGTGACTGCTAATATTGATCTGGATGCTATTTGCAGTAATATTATAAATACCAGGAAACTGATTAACAATTCAACAAAAATAATGGCAATCATTAAAGCAGACGGTTACGGCCATGGTGCAGTTCCCATAGCAAAAGCTTTGGACCGGATCGTGGATGCATTCGGCATCGCAATACTTGAAGAAGGAATAGAACTGCGGCGTGCCGGTATAAAAAAACCTCTTTTAATACTTGGATATACTCCAAAGGAACAATTTAAGGAGCTTGTTCGTTATGATATTACACCCACGGTATTTCAGTACAGCACGGCAGAAGAGTTATCAAAAGAAGCGCTAAAACAGAATAAAACAGCGAATATCCATATAAAACTGGATACGGGAATGAGCCGGATTGGATATAGCGATAAAATAGAAAGCATCCATGAGATAAAAAAAATAGCATTGCTGGAGGGAATCCGTATCGAGGGGTTGTTTTCCCATTTTGCCTGTGCGGACGAAACGGATAAAACATCATCCAGGAACCAATTAGAGCGTTACCTTGCTTTTGTAAAACAGCTGGAAGCAGTAGGAATTGAAATACCGGTTAAGCATATATCCAACAGTGCCGGAATTATTGATTTACCCGAAGCTCAGCTGGATATGGTAAGAAGCGGAATTTCTACTTATGGCCTATACCCCTCGGAAGAGGTGAATAAAGACAGATTGGAATTAAAACCTGCCATGGAAATAAAAACCCATGTCAGTTATGTTAAGGATGTAGATACAGGTGTCGGAGTAAGTTATGGCAGTACATATGTTACCGCGAAACAGACTAAAATAGCGACAATACCTGTAGGCTACGGTGATGGTTATCCCAGAATTTTATCTTCGAAAGGCCGGATATTGATTCATGGTAAATCAGCTCCGATTATCGGAAGAATCTGTATGGATCAATTCATGGTTGACGTTACGGATATTGAAAATGTGAAGCAGGGAGATACAGTTACCCTAATAGGTAAAGATGGAAATGAATTCATTTCTGTTGAAGAAATAGCCGATATGGCATACTCCTTTAATTATGAATTAATCTGTAATGTAGGTAAACGGATTCCTCGTATTTATTATGATAAGGGCAGAATTATTGATATAAAAGAATAAAATTCAGCTAATATCACATAAAAGAAAACATTTTATGGAATACACAAGTCAAAACTGGGAAATAATAAGACTAAAGCCATAAAATGGAGTGTGAGAAAAGTGATTATTAAAAGAGGCGATATCTTTTATGCAGATTTAAGGCCGGTTATTGGTTCGGAACAAGGGGGCGTAAGACCCGTTTTGATCATTCAAAATGACACCGGTAATAAACATAGCCCAACAGTTATATGTGCAGCTATTACATCTAAAATGAATAAAGCAAAGCTTCCAACCCATGTTGAAATAGATGCTGATAAATATGGTATAATCAAAGATTCTGTAATATTACTGGA
>JAEZSL010000346.1 GCA_023443925.1 Bacillota bacterium
CAAATCCTCCTTGTTCATTAGGAGGAATCCACTAACCACCTTTACCATAGCATATTTTGTGCAAGACTAAAATCATCAAACACGAATTTACCCTTGCAATCACGAATTTAACTATTCATTTTACAAAAAATTCAGTAAAAAGTATTGACTTGGTGTTAACTCCAACTGTTATGGTATAAGCAGAACATTTGCAGCAGATTTGATGCAATACGGCAAATGTAAACTAGGAATAATACAACAATCAAGGAAAGTGAGGAATTATAGTATGGAATACGTAAAACTGGGTAATACAGGACTTGATGTTTCAAGGATCTGCTTAGGGTGCATGGGATTTGGAGACGCATCAAAATGGACTCATTCCTGGGTATTGAACGAGGAAAACAGCCGGCCTGTTATTAAAAAGGCAATCGAGCTTGGAATTAATTTTTTTGATACGGCCAATATATATTCCCTCGGTACCAGTGAGGAATTTCTGGGCCGTGCACTAAAAGATTACGCAAACCGGGATGAGATTGTAATTGCTACGAAAGTGAACCAGCGAATGCACGAAGGACCGAATGGTGCAGGCAATTCCAGAAAGGCAATCTTAAATGAAATTGATAAAAGTTTGAAACGCCTGGGGACGGACTATGTAGACCTGTATATAATACACCGCTGGGATTACGGTACACCCATTGAAGAAACCATGGAGGCATTGAATGAAGTGGTGAGAGCAGGCAAAACCCGATATATCGGTGCATCCGCAATGTTTACCTGGCAATTTCAAAAAGCCAGAAATTATGCGAAAGAACATGGTCTGGCTAACTTTGTATCTATGCAGAACCACCTGAATTTACTTTATCGTGAGGAAGAAAATGAGATGCTGCCTTACTGTACCGATGCCAAAGTAGCAGTTACACCTTACAGCCCCCTGGCAGCCGGAAGACTTGCTCGGGAATGGAGTGAAAAAACAAAACGTTTTGACGAAGATCAGATAGCCATCCGTAAATACGGTGCTACAGAAGAAGCAGACAGGCCGATTATTGAACGTGTATCAGAGATTGCCGGAAAGAACGGACTGACCATGATCCAGGTAGCCCTGGCCTGGTTACTGCAAAAAGATCCCGTGGCTTCCGCAATTGTTGGGATAACGAATCTATCCCAGTTAGATGGTGCGGTCAGCGCCGTACCGGTTAAACTTACTCCGGAAGAGATCCGGTATCTGGAAGAAGCTTATGTTCCTCATAAAATAGTTGGACCCATAACGAAATAAAAAACCGGGGAACTAAGTGAACAGATATGTTTATGATAAGTAGATATTACGCTGGGATTCAATTAAACCAAAAAATTGACCTTTTGACACTCGAATCTTTGAAAGTCAGGCAGATGCGAAATACATAGGCTATTTTGTATCTGCCTCTTTCTTATTAAATCCATAGCTATAGCGGGGAGTCTGTTTTGCCTTAAATTTTTTGAGTCCGGTCATTACCTTGGAATATCCGGTTGATACGTTCTGAAGTTAAAAGAACGGCATATCCGACGCTTCCCCCTAAGGCCGGATATAACCTGACTGAAATAGAAAAATCATTGGAACATATTTTAAGCAAACTCTGTAACTGAGGAAAAATGTACATAGCGGCAGCGGGTATTAATCAGCTAGGTGGTCAAACGGGCGGTTCGGCTTCATCGGTTCTGGTTAATTCCTGGATTCCTCTGTGTTCCACGGCAGTGGAGAATACAATCTGGGTGCTGGTTCTTCCAAACGCTTGAATCTGCCCGATAAAGGCATCCAGTTCCATGGTAGTGGAAAAACATACTTTTAACAGCATGGCATAGTGGCCGGTTACACAGTTGCATTCGATTACATTGGGGCAGGCTTTTATAAAGGGGTAAAACTCGGGCTTCTGGTTCGGTTCAACCTCCAGGTTAATAAAGGCGGTTATATGGTAGCCTAATTTAAACCAGTTGATTTCTGTGTGATAACCTTTTATAATACCGTCTTTCTCTAACCGGCTAATTCTGGCGGCAACTGCCGGTGAGGATAGAAAAACTTTTTCCGCAATGACTTTAAGAGGTGTTCTGGCATTTTTCTGCAGCATCATTAAAATCTGTTCATCAATATGATCCATCTATTCTCCGTTTCTGTGCAATATTTCATTTGAACATATTGCACACCTGTGCCTGTATTGGTCAACCCGTCCTCAAATTGTGAGTAGTACAGCAATTTCATATCTGGTCTATAATTCTTAATATTATAAATGAATCAACCCTGCATTACAACATAAGGCTTCAAAAAAAATAAATAAAATTAAGTATTCTTAATTATTTAAATAAAAAACAAATTTAATATTTATTTTATAAGGTTAAAATCCCAAATTATTTTAATTCTTCACAACTTGGGTCTCTTTCTTTACGGGCTGGAAAAAAGGTGCTATTCTCATTTACGTGATTGACAAAACATTTTCCTGAAAGCGAGGACATAAGATATGGAAATGAGAATTGAAGCAGATTCCATCGGCAGTATGGCAGTACCGGCAGATGCCTATTACGGGGTACAGAGTTTAAGAGCCAGAAAGAATTTTAATATTACGGGCAGGCCGATGCACCCTGTCTTTATTAAAAACCTGGTTAATATTAAGAAAGCGGCGGCGGTAACCAACCAAAGCATCCATATGCTTGAAGATAATATTGCCGAAGCCATACAAACTGCCTGTGATGAAATTATAGCCGGAAGTTTTACAGACCAGTTTATAGTAGATCCCATACAGGGAGGTGCAGGGACTTCGGCCAATATGAATGCCAATGAAGTAATTGCTAACCGGGCTCTAGAGCTCCTGGGCGGTAAAAAGGGTGATTATTCCCAGGTTCATCCCAATGATCATGTCAATATGGCCCAATCCACCAATGATGTCATACCCAGCGCAGGAAAATTAACCGTTCTGGAACTGCTTCCCCAAACGGTTCAGGAATTAAAACGTCTTCATTCAGCACTTCTAAAAAAATCTATGGAATTTAATCATATATTGAAAATAGGCAGGACACAGCTGCAGGATGCTGTACCTATGCGCCTTGGCCAGACCTTTAAGGCATATGCTTCCGTAATCTCACGGGATATCGGACGTCTGGAAAAAGCCCAGGAAGAGGTTGGGATATTAAATATGGGAGGTACGGCGATTGGTACCGGAATCAATGCCCATCCGGATTATCTAAGACGGATTGTTTCCAATATCAATATAATCTGCCAAACTTCCTGCAGACAGGCGGAGGATCTTATGGATGCCACTCAGAATCTGGATTGTTTTGTCCATATCTCAGGCATTGTAAAAACCTGTGCGGTGAATCTGTCAAAGCTCTGCAATGATTTAAGGTTATTATCCAGCGGCCCCAAAACCGGTATCGGTGAAATCAACCTTCCGGCAAAACAAAACGGTTCCTCTATTATGCCGGGTAAAATAAATCCGGTTATACCGGAAGTTGTTACCCAGGTGGCATTTCAAATTATAGGCAATGATATGGCCGTTACTATGGCTGCGGAAGCAGGACAGCTGGAGCTGAATGCCTTCGAACCGGTTTTATTCCATAATTTATTTGAATCCATTCAAACTCTGACCGGAGCCGCAGCCACCTTGACGGATAATTGTATCACAGACATTACCGCCAATGAAGCACGCTGCCAGGAACTGCTGGAAGCAAGTGTGGGAATTTCAACTGCTTTATGTCCTAATATTGGTTACGAGAAAGCGTCAGAACTGGCTAAAAAGTCTCTAAAGACCGGAGTTTCCCTAAAGGAACTGGTGTTACAGGAAACGTTAATATCGAAGGAACAGCTGGATGAAATTCTTAATCCGGCTTATATGACAGAACCTAAATTATTGCCGCAGGGTACTGCTAAAACAAGAAAAGCGTATTGATGGGATTATCTTTTTAAGTATTTGAAAAAAATGCGATATGATAGCGGTACGTTAAAATACCGGTTTTACTGGTCTTTTGCGTACCGATTTTATTTACTCCAGAGTTCACTAGGCCATCCTCCGTGATGATCTTTTTTTGTTTCAGGATTCGAGCGTTAAAAGGTCAATTTAGCTGAATTACCCCTGATCATTCTATTATATTCATGCCTTTAAAGATCATAATGCACCATAAATTTGCTGTAAGGAAAAATCTTTTTATGGTAAGTCCGTTCCGGGGTTCTCTTTCATATAATATATATGTCAATTACCGTCTTATTTTCATTTTTATACCTCCTTATTAGTTTATAACCTTCTCATATGCAGTAGAGCATTTACTGATTCATCACAGACGGCTGTATCGGATATGATAGTACGCTGTTTGGAATTTATTATAATTACATTTTGAATAAATATAATAATATAATATTTTCCTTTATTTTTGAAATTTCTTTAGAAATTCTTTCGTTTTATATAGAGAAGGACTTTAGAATTATCAATTAAAATAAAAGCATACAGTCCGAAAAAAATAAAAGGAGCTAATGAATCATGCAGATTAAATGCTTTAGAAAGAGGAATAGAATTAATGGACATTCAGACATTAACAGGTTACTTTCATCAGTACGGTTCCGCCGTAATCTTTGTCATCGTATTTTTGGAATATTTAAACCTTCCGGGGTTTCCGGCCGGAGTGGTCATGCCCTTAGCCGGAATATGGGCTTCCCAGGGAGGAATTGGTTTTGGGGTGGCGCTGTTACTGTCGGTTTTTGCTGGTCTTTGTGGGAGCTGGGTGCTTTACTTTTTAGGAAGGCTCGGGGGACAGTTTTTACTAAGTAAATATGTCAAAAAATTTCCAAAACACAAACCTGTTATTGAAAAAACTATGGAGCGGCTTCGGGAAAAAGGGTATATTGGAATATTTGTAGGCAAATTAATACCTATGATAAGAACCGTAATATCCATACCGGCAGGGGTGCTAAAAATGAACTTTCTGGGTTATACCTTGTTTTCAGCCTTGGGGATTACCGTGTGGAATCTGGTATTTGTAGGAGCCGGATATTTCTTCGGAGATACTGTACTGGGGGTAATTGCTTAATTCAGGAGGAATGGGAGTAAGTTGAAAACAAAAACGGTTTTCAACATCTTGATTTAAATGTGCGCTAAAGAGCACAGATGGGAGTAAATTGAAAACAAAACGGTTTTCAACATCTTGATTTAAATGTGCACTAAAGCGCACAGATGGGAGTTTTATGAGAATAGCCATGTTAACAAATAATTATAAACCATTCGTAGGAGGTGTACCCATATCCATAGAGCGCCTTTCGGTAGGCCTTAGGAGTTTGGGGCATGAAGTCTACATCTTTGCACCAAGTTATGAAGGAGAAACAGAAGAACCTTATGTGGTCAGATACCGTTCCAGAAAAAAGAAATTAAAAGGAGAGTATGTGGTACCCGATATTTTTGATCCGAAAATAGAAGAGGTTTTTTCAGCCATTTCCTTCGATTTAATCCATGTGCATCATCCTATGCTGATGGGTTATACAGCTCAGTATTTCAGCAAAAAATATCATATTCCCATCGTTTTTACCTACCATACACGCTATGAGCAGTACCTTCATTATATACTCCCGGTGGAAAAGTGGTCGAAATCGGGCAGAAGAGTACACAATACCCCATTCCGGTCCCTGGAAAAGAAACTAATCTTTCATGGCAGTGAAAAACTGGTTACAATTCATAACCGCATTTTTACCAATCAATGTGATCTGGTATTTGCACCAACTCCCAGTATTAAGGAATATCTGATGGAACATGGAACCAATACGGCGGTTGAAATAATTCCTACCGGTTTATCCGGAAAAGAATTTGAATTCAATAAAGGCAGGGTAAAGGAAATCAGAAAAAGATACCTGGATAAGGAAAAATATTTATTCTGCACCGTATCCCGGCTGGAAAAAGAAAAAAATATAGAATTTATACTGGAGGGAGTGAAATTACTTAAGAGCAGGTACGGCGACTGCTTCCAGCTGTTGGTCATCGGAGATGGTTCCTTAAGGGAGGAATTGACGGAACGGGCAAATGACCTGGAACTTAAAAAGAACGTGATTTTCTGTGGTATGATACCTCATGAGGAGCTGACAAATTACTATCACGCCTGTGACTTGTTTTTATTTGCTTCCCAGTCGGAGACACAGGGGATTGTCTTGCTAGAAGCCATGGCAGCCGGACTGCCGGTAATTGCCGTAAAGGGAAGCGGAGTGAATGACGTTGTAAAAGACGGCCGGAACGGTTTTATGACGGAGAAGGATATTAATCAATGGGAGGAAAAGCTGGAGAAGGTGTTAAAATCAAAGCATTTATATGCAAATATGAAACAGGAGGCACTGATTGTAGCAAAGCAGTACCTTGCCGTTCAGGTTGCAAAAAGTGTAGAACACTATTACAAAAATGTGCTGCTCTCGGAGGATCTAAGAAAAAGCACAGGTCATCTTTTATCTAAGGCAGGGAAATGGATATGAAGCAGAAAAATTCTATATTATTAAGTAAAGAAGCACTGGCCGGTGAAATATTTCATGCCTATATCAGGCTGGTAGGCGCTACTGCCAGGATAGAGATCCGTAACCTGGACAGAATCAGGGACAATACCATGTTAGGGTACTGGCATGGTGACAGTTACTGTATGCAGCTGGTTTTAAAAGAGATTGCAAGGAAGAAAAGACGCATTCAGGTCATTGTTACGGCAGACAAACGGGGAGATTCTATTGAGCGGATGATAAACCACTACGGAGCTAAAGCATTGCGTCTGCCGGATGGGTTGAAGATGAGACCGTTTTTTTCACAGCTGAAAGCAGAGAGTATAACGGAGGGTTCCATTTTAGGAACAGCTCTGGACGGTCCCGTGGGTCCCCTCCACGAACCGAAGAAACTGCTGTTTTTGCTGGCTTCGGAATCAGGTAAGGAAATGACTTACGTGCATTTTACCTATAAGCGGGTTATGTACTTAAAACACAGATGGGATAATTATGTAATTCCTCTGCCCTTCTCCAGGGTGGCTGCCGATATTGAAGAATTGGGCAAAGTCAGCAAATCAGATCTTTCAAACTTTAAAGAATACCAGAAAAAGCTGATTTTTTAACGACATAAAAGGAAACAGGCAATTTTACAGAGTGAAAGGAAAGCAGATATAAAGATTTGCGAAAAATTGTTTTAATGTCAATGATAATATTTGAAAGATATAGTCCTGAAAGGTATAATAATTAGATGGACGGAACCAAATATGATGGATACTTCGGAGAAAAAAGTAAAAGTAAAAAAGGAAAACATCAAGGGTATAAATAATAATGCAAAATTTATAATGCAAAATAATAGAAAAATAATATGCAAAATATCAATGCAAAATAATAATGTAATATTAATAACTGTAAAATAATATCGGCTAAGGATTAAATATTTGATTCATGCGATAAAATGGAGGATAACATGGATTCCTATCATGTTTTAGTAGTGGAAGACGATAAGGAAATACTGGAGGGTGTCAGTATTTATTTAAAGAACCAGGGTTATACAGTTTTTAAAGCTTCCAATGGGGTTGAAGGGCTGGAGATAATTGAAAAGGAGGAAATCCACCTTGCAATTGTTGACATCATGATGCCCCGGATGGACGGCATAACCATGACCATGAGGCTCAGGGAGAAATACGAGTTTCCGGTAATTATACTGACTGCCAAATCGGAGGAGATTGATAAGGTCACCGGATTAAACATCGGAGCCGACGACTATGTTACGAAACCCTTTACCCCCATGGAACTTTTAGCCAGGGTTAATTCTCATCTGCGCCGGTATTCCAAATATCTGAATATGCTGGAAGTAAAAACAGAGGATAATATATATGTAATCGGAGGTCTGGAGCTTAATGAGAATACAGTCCAGGTTACGGTTGACGGTAATCCGGTAAAGGTAACTCCTCTTGAATTTAAGATTCTGTCACTGTTGATTAAGAATCCCGGACGTGTTTACTCTGCGGAGGAAATCTATGAAAAAGTGTGGAATGAAAGGGCGGTTACCACGGATACCATTATGGTCCATATCCGTAATATCCGTGAAAAAATTGAAATAAATACGAAAAACCCAAAATATATAAAGGTGG
>JAEZSL010000368.1 GCA_023443925.1 Bacillota bacterium
CATAGAATCGGAACAACGCATCTTGCTCTTTTAATCACAACATATCTGAATGAATCCGGCAGAAAAGCATTTTATTTGGAAAGGAATGATTCAAACCACATTTTAGAAGTCCTTAACCGATACCAGAATATAAAGACAGCAGACGGTTATTACCGGCTGCACAACTGCAATATCGTGCCAAACTATGCTGCAGGCAGCCTATCGGTAAAAGATAAACTTATCGTAACCGTACAAGACTTTGGTTGTGTAAAGGAATGCAACCTGGAGTATTTTAAAACAGCGGATATCAGGCTTATCGTTGCCGGTGCCAGGGAATGGGAGCTGGAAGCGACGGAGGATGTCCTTAAAAGGTTCAGAGGCGAGAAAAACATAAAGTATTTATTCAATTTTATGGATGGAAACCAGTTCAGAAGTATATTAAAACATATGGACCAGCTTGATTCCAGCCGGATTCCCTATGAACCCAATCTCTTTAAGCATAAAAGATCAGATCATCTGGATGATTTTATTAAGAGTCTGATGAACGGTTAAGGCAGGAGTAACACCATGCAAAGAACACAAATCTTAATGAAAAGGCTTGCCCGGGAAAGATCGCAGGGAAAACTGGTCATCGGGCTTATCGGTACACATACCGGAGCCGGTGTAACCCATCTTGGCCTGATGATGGCCCATTATTTCAGTGAATGCCAGGGACAGAATACCGCTTACATCGAATGCGGACATCATAATGAGCTGGTTTTTTTGCAGCAGGCATTTTTTGATCCGGCGGAGGATAACTATAGCCGGGATACTTTCCGCCTGCGCCGGATAACCTTTTATAAAAACCGGAGTCTCCAGGGGATACCGGAGATTTTAGGAGATCAGTATAACTGTGTTATTCTCGATCTGGGTACGGATATGACAAAGCATAGAGGTGAGTTTTTACGCTGTGATAAAAAAGTCGTGGTAGGAAGTCTGGCAATATGGAAACAACAAGGTTTAGAAAAATTTATAACTAACTATGGACATATTAAGAACAGTGAACAGTGGATTTATGTATCCCCTTTTACTACAAATCGATCATTAAAGGAGGCGGTAAAAAAACTGGATAAAAAAATATATGGGATACCCTATGAGCCTGATCCATTTCTTCTATCAGAAGAGATGATCCGCTTCTTCCAGAGAGTTCTTTGATTAAAGGAAGAAAAGGTAAGCACGGCAGAAACAAACCCGCTTACCTGTTATTCGGGTAATCCCGCGGATATTTTATGATAATACAGAATACTGTAGTTTCATTATAAACCAATATAACATTCTTTTGGAAAGTATAACATATCACGAAATGGCCTTCTTATCCAAATAGATCTAAAACCCATTAACTCAAATTTGCACGATAATCCTTTATATTGGTTAGAATGTAACAGACCGGGTTAAAATTATAAGAGAAAGGTCTGTCCGTTCGTATCCTCAGTACTTAAGACAGATTAGCTCATATACAATAAGCTTAGTTAGTTTATTAATATATATATTTAGTTTTTTGTTTATGATAAAGATAAACAGAGAAACCGGACATATATTATTCTGTATTTTGTGGGGATTGCTTCTCATAAAGCAATCCCTATATTTATGTTTTGCAATAAGCGCAGTCGTATCTGTGAAGCACAGTAATACCAAGGTCTGGCGTATCTGGTATTTATTCCTGCTTTTTTGACAAATAACTGATTTATAATAGACAATTTTAAGTATTTATTAATAAAAAAGTCGATTTAAATAATGACGGTATGTTAATTCAATGCTATAATAGTATAGGAATCCGGTACTTATATATAAGTACCCTATATTATATCAGGAGGATAGGTATGGATAAGAGAAAGAGGCTGGAAATTCTGGGTACATCCATTGCGCTGGTTATAATTTTAGTTGTTATCGGTGCAGCTGTTATTAAAAAATTTACTCCCAGCAAGGAAGTTATGGAGCTGACGGAATATTATAAATTGAATACCGATGAGGTTATGGTCATCATGCAGGATAAAATCTATGATAAGAAGGCCCTGCTGGAAAACGGCAAGGTTTATGTGGATTATGAAACTGTCATTGGGATGTTGAATAAACGTTTTTACTGGGATGACAATGAGAAGCTCTTAAGTTATACTACACCTTCGGAAGTGATTAAAAGCGAACCGGACAGCAGTTCCTTCTATGTTAATGGAGAGGAAAGGCCAGCAGATTATCCGGTGGTAACTGTAAAAGAGAACACGGTATATATTGCAGCCGAATTTGTTAAGCAATATTCGGACATGCGTTACGTGTATTATGAAAGCCCTAACCGCATTGTAATTCAATATAACTGGGGGGACTATTTGTTTACCAAAGTAACAAAAGAAACCCAGCTGCGCTACGAACCCAGCATTAAAGGGGATATTTTGGTTGAGCTGAAAACAGATGAGCTTCTGTTATATGTTGACACCAATGAAGTAACAAAAGAAGGCTTCAGTAAAGTTATGACGCAAGACGGAATTATCGGTTTTGTTAAGAATAAGTCCGTGGCAGAATCTTATTATGACACGGTTGATAATGATTTTAAAGCTCCTGAGTACACCCATATCAGACAGGAGAGTCCGGTTAATCTGGTATGGCACCAGGTTACCAACCAGGATGCCAACGGCAATTTAGAAAACCTACTGAGTAAAACCCAGGGGGTAACTATCGTTTCCCCTACCTGGTTTAAAATTACGGACAATAAGGGGTCCTTATCCTCCCTTGCTGCTAAGAATTATGTAGAAAAGGCACACACTCTTGGAGTTAAGGTATGGGGATTGGTAGACGATTTCAGTACGGATGTCAGCATGTTTGAATTACTTTCTCATACCTCAAATCGAGAGAATTTAATCCAAAATCTGATGGCGGAAGCCAAACAGTATAACCTGGATGGAATTAATATTGATTTTGAGAAAATCCCCCAAGAAGCAGGTATCCATTATATCCAGTTTATCCGGGAACTTTCTGTACAGTGCAGAAAGGAAGGCATTGTATTATCCATAGACAGTTATGTACCTACCAGTTATACGGCATATTATGACAGGGAAGAACAGGGTATGGTAGCGGACTATGTAATTGTTATGGCTTATGATGAACACCATGCAGGCTCTGAGGTAAGCGGTTCCGTAGCCTCCATCGGATTTGTGGAGAATGCAATTAAGAACATTCTTGAAATGGTACCAAAAGAAGCGGTTATTATGGGCATTCCTTTTTACACAAGACAATGGAAAGAAATACCGGATAAGAGCGGTAATATTACGGTTACTTCAGAAGCTTTTGGAATGGGTACGGCACAGGCGCTGCTTTCGGACAATGGTGTGGAACCTAAATGGGACGATGAAACAGGCCAGTATTATGGTGAGTATGAAAAAGATGGTGCTACTTATAAGATCTGGCTGGAAGAGGAAGATTCCATGGATATGAAATTAAAAGCCATTGACCAGGCCGATATAGCGGGAATTGCAGGCTGGAAGCTGGGACTTGAAAAAGAAGACATCTGGGATGTGATTATTCAATATATAAATTAATGAGTTAATTCATAGGCAGGCTGTTCCTTTCATAGAATATACTAAATTATAAAATCTGGTAAATGCTATGAAAAAAAACAGCAATAAGAAGTATTTTAATATTTTATTTTTGGTTATGGTCAGTCTGGCTGTGATCCTGTTAGCCGATCCGGCTATGGATGTTATGAAACAGGCTGGCTCTGCGGCGGGACTCATAAAGCAGAAAGATAAGATTACAGTTGTTCTGGATGCAGGTCACGGAGGCCGGGACCCCGGTAAGGTAGCCGTTAACGGAGCATTGGAAAAAGATATTAATCTAAGTATCTCGTTGAAGCTTAAAACCTTATTGGAGCAAAATGATATTAATGTTGTTATGATACGCAAGGATGACAGCGGCCTTTATTCGGAAAGTGATTCCAATAAAAAGGCAGTCGATATGAGGAACCGGGTTGATATCATTAATAAAAGCGGGGCTGCGATTGCCGTTAGTATCCATCAAAACAGTTTTACCCAGGAAAGTATAAAAGGTGCTCAGGTATTTTATTATAGCAATTCGGATGAGGGCAAAAAATTTGCTGAAAACATGCAGGAACAGCTAAAGAAAAGTCTGCAGGACGGCAATAAGCGGATGGCGAAAGCCAATGACAGTTATTACATGCTCAAAAAGGTAGAGTGCCCTATCATTATTGTGGAGTGCGGCTATTTATCCAATAATACTGAAGCAGCTTTATTAACTGATGAAAATTATCAGGATAGAATGGCTTTTGCGATTCATCTTGGATTGCTTTCCTATCTAAATGATTACCTTGACAAATAATGATGGAATAATTAAATATATAGTGCTATAATGTCCATGAACAGAAGCAGGTTAATGGACAGAAACGAATTAATGAACACAAGCAATAGCAGACAATTTTTCAGATGAAACGAATGGATAGAAACATAGACGGATTGGAAAAAGAATGAAAACAAAGATAGTAACAATTGACAGCAATCATATAGATCATGAACTGTTGCTGGAAGGGGCAGAGATATTAAAAAAAGGTGGTTTGGTGGCGTTTCCAACGGAAACGGTATACGGACTGGGTGCGGACGGCTTAAACACCGAAGCATCAAGGAAGATATATGAGGCGAAGGGAAGGCCGTCGGATAATCCTTTGATTATTCATATAGCTGATTTTAACGCATTAACAGAATTAACAGAGGAGTGTCCGGAAAAGGGAAGAAGACTGGCAGAGGCATTTTGGCCCGGACCCCTTACCCTGATATTCCGAAAAAGCAGTAAAGTGCCCCGCAGCACCACAGGAGGGCTTGACACAGTCGCAGTCAGGATGCCTTCCCACCCAATTGCATACGAATTAATCAGGATGTCAGGTATTAATATAGCAGCTCCAAGTGCTAATGTATCCGGTAGACCCAGTCCCACCAGAGCAGAACATGTTATAGAAGATTTAAGCGGCAGGATTGATATGATTATTGACGGCGGTAAAGTAGATATCGGCCTGGAATCCACGATTGTAGACGTTACCTCAGAGATACCCGTTATATTAAGGCCGGGGTATATAACTGCGGAGATGATAGAGCAGGTTATCGGCAGGGTGGACTTTGATAAAGCTGTTTTTTCCGGGATACAGGATCCTGGCATAAAACCCAAGGCCCCTGGAATGAAATATAAACACTATGCGCCAAAAGGTGATCTTACCATTTTTGAAGGCAGTAATGAGAATGTAATCAGAGCCATAAATAATATGACTAAGGAGAAGCTCCTGGATGGATATCAGGTTGGTATTATAGCTACGGATGAGACTTTTTCCTGTTATAATAAAGGAACTGTTAAGACCATCGGAACCAGAAAAGATGAAAGCACGATTGCAAGAGGTTTATTTGAAATTTTAAGAGAGTTTGATTCGGAAGGAACCGATTATATATTTACGGAAAGTTTTAATAATAACCAGTTAGGACAAGCCATAATGAACCGTCTGTTAAAAGCGGCCGGATATCATATCGAAAAAGTTTAAGCGGGCAACATCTTGTTTTGTATGTGTGCGTAAGCGCACAGATAGGAGTTTTAATGATAAAATATGAAAAAATCATATTTGTATGTACCGGTAATACTTGCAGAAGTCCCTTGGCGGAAACAATATATAAAAGTCTGGAAACCAACAGTGATATAAAGGTTATATCCAGGGGTCTTGTTGTTTTGTTTTCAGAACCCTCCAATCCGAAAGCGGATACGGTGTTAAAGAGCCATAATCTGCAGTTAGAAGGTCATATATCAAAGGGTTTAAAAAATTCGGATATTGATGAAAACACTCTTATTCTTACTATGACAGATAAACAGAAGAAGAGTATTGAAGAAAATTACCAAAATACAGAAAATGTATATACTATTAAGGAGTTCGTAGGGGAAAGCGGAGATGTAACCGACCCTTACGGAGGGACCTTAATTGATTATGAGGAATGCTATATAGAACTGGCACGACTGGTTAAAAAAACCGTTTATAAACTGAATGAGGAGGATGCAGTATGATAGCAATAGGTTGCGACCACGGTGGTTTTGAATTAAAAAACGAAGTAATGGAACATTTAAAGGAAAGGAATATCAAGTTCAAAGATTTTGGGACTTACACCAGCGATTCCTGCGATTATCCGGTATATGCCGGGAAAGTAGCAGAAGCAGTTCTAAGCAGAGAGTGTGAACTTGGCATACTCATCTGCGGTACCGGAATCGGTATATCCATTGCGGCAAATAAAATTAAGGGTATCCGTGCCGCGCTTTGCCATGACTGCTTCAGTGCGGAAGCAACCAGATCACATAATGATGCCAATATACTTGCCATGGGTGCCAGGGTAGTTGGTGCCGGCCATGCACTTAAAATAGTTGATACATTTTTGGATACACCGTTTTCTAACGATGAAAGGCATATCCGGAGAATTAATTTAATCGAAGACTAATAACTAAGGAGAGGTTACAGAATCTGATTTTTCAGCCACAGGGCAGACGAATTAATGATTCTGGAGCTGCTCCTTAAATTTTTCCGTATCAATACCGTACCCGATTACCCCTATTTAATAACTAATCAATCTATGATTGTCTGTATAATTTTCTAAATATTGGATAGAATACAAAAAGATTAAAGTTTTGTAACTGTTTATTTAGAATTGATTTAATTATGGATGGTAAATGGGGAAAATGACCATGCCATTTGGAGGTTAGTTATATGTATGTGTGGAGCGGTATTACGAAACAGCTGAAACAATTGCTGGTGGGAAAAAAATCAAAATTTACTATATATGTGATAGGAGTATTATGGATTGCCGTAATTATGCAGGTTGCGGTAAATACTATGATGAAGCCGCAGAGTAATATTCTGGAAGCCTTTGTCAGTACTAATTCGGATATTTCATCCTTTGAACTGGAAATGGCAGCTAATTACGGCAATGGTTATTTAAATGAAGCGGATAAAAAAGAACTTATTTTGTTTGTGGCAAAAGAAATCGGCCTGAATGTGGACAATGAGGTGAATGTCAGCGGAGATGGCGGTGAAAGTGAGGTCTATGCGGAGAAAATAGGGAAAAATGCAGAGACCCTTATTAAAATTGTTAGTATCCGGAAAGATAACCAGGATGGCTTATCGGAACTGAATCATTATATTATGGTTAATCTTAAACTGTATAAAAATATGGACAGTGTTTTAAAATACCGGGATCTGTTAAAAGGCGTGTTCTCTGATCTGAATGCTTCAAATATTCAGACTACGATGCAGCTAAGCAGTAACTATAAAGGTAAATTGAGTTTGAATAGTATGAATTCAATTGCCGACGGTATGATAGGAAATCTGGAAGGAAAGATTGCATATGAGAACAGAAAAGATAATCTCTTTACTATCTATGCATATAGCGGACTTCTGGATGAATATGTAACGTCACTGGGCACTAAGATAAATATTCACGTTGCAATTAATTACGATGAACTTACGGACAGTACCAATGTATATTTGGGAACTCCTGTAATAAACGGAGGCTATTAAAGATATTAGCTCCCCTGGCGGCATGCGGTTTCAAGAGATCTGTCTGCCGTAGGGGAGCATTCAGTATTAATTGGGGGAATATTTTAGAACCAGCGTCTTCTTCCTCTGTAACGCCTGCGCCGATTTAAGATTTCATTAAATAATAAAATTTCAATTAGATCCCTCATCCATTTGGGTCTGCGGCCGCGATTATCACGGCGGTCTCTGCGGTAATCCCAGTCTAAATCATATTGATTGGATTTTACAGATTTAGAGTCAGTATCATTGTCTGATTTTGATGCGGAGATACTTTCAGAATTAACACTGTCATCTTCCATATAGCTGAATTTTAAATAAATCCTGTCTACGATGCGTCCAAGATATACCCTGTCAGGATATTCATCAAACATGCAGCTTCCGTCATATTCCAGTTTATCACATTCATCTTCAATTTCTACAAGTATCTTCTTGGCTACAACCGGATATAATTGTTTCATATAATCCCAATCCTTATCTGCATCTTCACAGTTGTCGTAACCATATAGAGGCATCATGGGAACACCCATTGGTACACGGTAAGAATTTGTATCGGTAACATAGAGTCCGGAATTTCCATATCCTGAGAAAGCTTGATAGTCATAATCTGATTGATTATTGCCTGCATTGTTTGCATAGTTTGCATAGGAATTCTGATAATAAGCAGGTGCAGTTGCTCTTGATTGAAGATTCATATTCGGATTTGCGGTACCCGGAGTCATCGGCATACCTGGAGTGGTCATACCCGGCGCACCCGGAGTCATCGGCATACCCGGAGTGGTCATACCCGGCATACCCGGAGTCGTAGTTCTTGGAGTTGTAGTGCCCGGAGTCGTCGGCATACCCGGAGCTGTGGTTCCCGGAGTTGTAGTTGTTGGTGTTGAAGGCATAGTAGGGGTAGTCGTACCCGGAGTCATGGGAGCAGCGCCTGGAGTCGTGGTTCTTGGAGCCGTCGTACCTGGAGCAGCAGGGGTAGTCATGCCTGGCATACCCGGAGTAGCCGGTCTTGGAGTAGATGGCATGGATGGAGTTGTTGTTCTCGGAACGCCGGGGGGTGTAGTTGTACCGGGCACTGCGGGTGCCCCCGGATTGGCAGTACCCGGGGTTGACGGCATGGTACCCGGAGTTGTGATTCTAGGGATGGATGGTGCGGTGGGTGTGGTAGTTCTTGGAATATTTGGAGTAACCGGGCCGGGAGTCGGTATTGTTCCGGGTGCCCCCGGTGTAGAAGGTGTCTGTGTACCTGGTGTCATAGGCATTGATGGCGATGCAGGAGTACTTGGGGTAACAGTACCCGGTATTGTTGGAATTCCGGGACTCAGGGTATCGGGTATCGTAGGAATTTGGGTGCTGGGTACCGTACTATCTGCTACCATAGGAGTGGTAGTCCTAGGTTTAGTCTGCAAATTAGTAAAGTCAGGATAAGGCTGTGTCTTATTGTCAGCCATGTCCGAGTAATACGGATTTGTTAATGGTTTATAATAATATCCGGTTGAATTACTTGGCAAAGCGGTAGTATAATTTGGTATACCTTTTCTTGATGCGGCCTTCATACTGCCTTTGAAACTAATATTTGATTCTTGTTCATTTGGATTGTTAAAGGGTGAATATTCGGGCAAGGAATATTTCATTAGATCCTCCTTAGAATTCAGTATCATTTTATTTACCAATATATGCTTATGCAGGGGAACCGTGCATAAATTGGGAAAGCTAAGTTTTCAAAAATAGTAGGAATATTTTAACTTATATGATAAAATACATAGTGGAGAATTGAAGTACTGCCAGGGGCAGCAGGTAAGTGAAGATCAAAAGCGTGAAGAAAATCATTTTACACCTGAAATATATTTGTGATTGCCGCCGCTGCCGCATCATGACTGGAAGAGTCAATTTTTGCAAAAAGAAACTTTGAAAATGAAAGGTGCCATATATGATTTTTATAATGTGTAAATAAGTATTACATTATATTTTGTGGCAGTATCCTGGCCTGGGATATGCAATGGGTTTAATAAAATGAAAGAACAGAATATTATAGAAATTTTCAGTAATAATTTAAATATAGAGTTTATCGATATGATACTTAGTAATCCACCTGCCGGTTCAGAGCTTAATAAGATAAAAGTCAGGCCGGTTTTATTAAAAAATAATTTAATATTTCAGGCTTCTGAATTTCGTGACAAGCAGGTTTTCCACAGTAATTATACCAGGGAAGAGCTGCTTGAGAAATTGCCTCAGTGGCTGGATAATAATATGAAACAGGTGCTTTTGAGAACCCGGAGCAGCCAGATTACAGTCTTAATCAGCAAGAAAGGTAAAGCCACCGTTAAAGTAAAAAATCTGGCAGGTAAAGCGGAAGAAACAGACGGGCATTCTGTGTTAACCCATAACCGTGAGAAGGCTTATATTATCAGGGAGGGAAGTCCGGTACCATTTCTTATTGAACTGGGAGTTATGACAGCGGAAGGCAGAATTATCAAGTCAAAGTATGATAAATTCAAGCAGATAAACCGTTTTTTAGAATTTATTGAGGACATTCTCCCATACCTGGATAAAACAAGGGAGTTAACCATTCTTGATTTTGGCTGCGGAAAGTCATATCTGACCTTTGCCATGTATTATTATTTAAAGGAATTAAAAGCTTATCCTATACGGGTTATCGGTTTAGATCTGAAAAAGCAGGTTATCATAGACTGTAATAAACTTGCGGAGCGCTTTGGCTATGATAAATTGAAGTTTTACGAAGGTGATATTGCCTCTTATGAAGGTGTTGAACAGGTGGACATGGTAGTTACCCTCCATGCTTGTGATAAAGCTACGGATTATGCTTTGCACAAAGCCGTTCAATGGGATGCAAAAGTTATATTGTCGGTGCCCTGCTGCCAGCATGAATTAAACGCACAGATGGACAATGAGCTGCTAAAACCCCTGTTCCGCTATGGCCTGATAAAGGAGCGTATGGCGGCATTGACGACGGATGCCTTAAGAGCGGAGGTACTTGAATTAGCGGGTTATAAGGCCCAGATACTGGAATTTATTGATATGGAGCATACACCAAAAAATATTCTTATACGTGCGGTAAAAAAGCACCCTTCAAAAGACGGCGAAGCCGTTATGAAAGGCAGACTGGACGCATATGAAGCATGCAGAAAGTTTTTGGGTGTGGAACCTACTTTATATAAACTGCTTTCCGGCCGGTTTATATCGCATGAGCAGTAAGGAAGTGAAATTATGTTAAAATTGCTATACAGAGGTATCATATTATTAGGTATTTTTGCCGCCTCCCTTTACTATTTCGGACGGGATATCAAGGAAGAGGTATTTGATATGCAGAAGACGGTGGAGATGGGAGAAACTACTTTCCCCGTTCTTACCATAAGGCTGAATCAGGATGAAATTAACCTGCTTCATGGTTACAGTAATAATCTGAATGCCAGCCAGGTAAGGGATACCCTTACACCTTTGGATGATAATCAGAGTTTTGATGTGGTAATCGACGGCAAAGGAAATGATGTCAAAAGGGTAATTTATGAACTTCGCTCTATTCAGGATAATAAATTGCTGGAAACGGATACGATTAATGCATTGGAAAAAGTAGAGGATAAGAAAACAGCCAGGGTAAAATTTAAAACTGCTCTGGAAAAGGAAACAGAATATGCCGTTAAAATTACTCTGGTTACCAGCCAGAGCAGAAAGATGAACTATTATACAAGAGTCAAACCGGAGCCATCCTCCTATTACAAGGAAAAGCTGGATTTTATAATGGACTTTCACAATTCCATCATGGATAAGAAAAAGGCAGAGGAGATTATTAAATATCTGGAACCGGAGAATGACGCAGATAACTCCTCCCTGGCTTATGTGAACATACATTCCAGCTTTGAACAGGTACACTGGGGAGATTTAACCCCTAAAGTATCCGGTGCCATAGTGCCGGCAATAAAGGAAATTAATTCCGATACGGCCTCCGTTGAGTTGAAATATATGGTTACTGCAGAAACTGTGTCCGGTACGGAAGCGTATTTTGTTAAAGAATTCTACCGGGTTCGTTATACGGCTTCCAGAATGTATTTATTAAGCTATGAACGTACCATGGAAGCGGTATTTGATATTAATACTACCAGTTTAACCAAGAGTGAATTAAAACTTGGCATTACGGGCCAGACGGATATCGATCTGGTTAGCAGTTCCGATAATACCAAGCTTTCTTTTGTAAGACAGCGGGAACTATGGTATTACAATCTGGCTGAAAACTCGGCGGTAAAGGTATTTTCTTTCCGTCAGGAAGATACGGACTATGTAAGGGATACTTATGACGAGCATGATGTCAGGATTCTGAATATGGATGATGACGGCAATATCAACTTCAGTGTGTACGGCTATATGAACCGCGGTGTGTACGAAGGCCGCGTCGGCGTAGTATTATATAAATATTACAGTGCGGAAAACCGCATCGAAGAATTAGTTTATATACCGATGAATATTACTTATCAGCTTCTGAAAGAAGAGCTGGATCGTTTTAGTTATGTAAATAAGTTTGATATTTATTATTTTACACTGAATCATAAGATATACGCATATAATCTGATTACCAAAAGCTTGACGGTGGTAGCTTCCGATGTGGCCAGTGAAGATTATGTAGTAAGCAAGGAAGAACATTATATAGCATGGCAGAACAGCAGTAATCCGAAAGAGTCCTCAGAGATTATAATAATGGACTTAGAAAGCGGAAACAGACAAACAATATCGGCCCCGGCGGGCAACAATATTAATTTACTGGGTAAGATAGATAATAATATTATTTACGGTTATGTTAAAACAGGGGATATTACCAATCAGATTGACGGAAGACTCCTGGTACCTATGTATGAAATAAATATTGCGGATTCGGAATCAAAAATATTAAAAAAATATTCCAAAAAAGGATTTTATGTATACGATACTCTGGTTAAAGATAATGTCATAACCTTAGAAAGGGTCAAAAAGCAGAACGGAACCGGTAAGTATGTGGCTGCAGAAACAGATAATATCTTAAATACGGTAATCCAGAAGACCAAAGCCATTGGGTTAAACTCCAGAGTCACCGATAAGACCTTAACGGAATTTTATATTTCCCTCCCCTCCGGTTTTAATATGAAAGAGCTGCCTCAGTATTATAGTACCATCAACACGATTATAACGGAGGATACAACACTTCGTCTGGAAGATTCAGATAGTATAACTGCTCCTTATACAGTTTATGCCCTGGGTGGTATCGAAGGTATCTATGACCAGGCTGGAGATGCCATTAACCGTGCATATAACTCTTTTGGTGTAGTAATTAATAAAGACCAGAAGAAAATCTGGGAACGCAGTGTCAGAAGTAGTATGAAAGATGTCAGTGTAACACCCGTTTATACATCCGGCAATACGGACAGTATTAATGCAAGTGTACAAATGCTCCTTAATTACCGCAGTGGAGGAGTCAGTGCAGGTAATCTGAAACAGGGAAGCGTTTATGAAATGATAAAGCAGAAAACCGGTAACTCTGTATTAAATCTTTCGGGATGTTCCCTGGAACAGATTCTTTACTACATTGATAAAAATATACCGGTTATCGGTATGAAAGATCAGGACAGTGCCGTGTTAATAGTTGGTTATGATGCTTATAATATAACTGTAATTGATCCATCGCTGCATCAAAGCAAAAAAATAGGACTCAATGACGGGACAGCAATGTTTCAGAATGCCGGTAATCTGTTTTTTAGCTATTTGCCGGACAACCGCAAGTAAACCTGAAAATTCGAGGGCTGCGTTTGTTAAATAAAAGAAATAAGAATAACAGGGTT
Organism: Bacillota bacterium; assembly: GCA_023443925.1. The sequence continues at coordinate 13,393 of JAEZSL010000368.1, forward strand.
AGCTTCAGGGCACTCTGAAATAAGAAAGGAAGAATAAGGATGGACGAAAGAATCAAAGTATTAGCAAAAAATCTGGTCAATTATTCCATGAATGTAAAAAAGGGGGATAAAGTTTATATACATTATGTTGGAGAATCCACGAAAGATCTGGCAGGAGAAATTGTAAATGAAGTTTATATGGCCGGAGGGCTGCCTTTTCCTCATTTCACGGATCAGACGATTCAAAGAAAGGTTCTGTTAAACTGTACGCAGGAACAAATATCTCTTATGGCGGAAATAGATGCGAAAGAAATGGCGGAAATGGATTGTTATGTTGGAATAAGAGGCACCAGCAATGCTTCGGAATTATCCGATGTACCTGCGGAAAAAATGGAGATGTATGAGAAGTATTATACGACCCCTGTTCATCATGATATCCGTATCAGCAAAACCAGATGGGTGGTTCTTCGTTACCCCAACTATGCAATGGCTCAGTTAGCGGGTACCAGCCTGGAAAGTTTTCAGGATTTCTACTTTAATGTATGCAATCTGGATTATTCCAAGATGGGCAAAGCCATGGAAAGCCTGGTAGCATATATGGAGAAGACGGATCGGGTTAAGATTGTTGGACCTGGTACGGATTTAAGCTTTTCCATCAAGGGAATTCCCTGTATCCCCTGCGCCGGAGAATGCAATATTCCGGATGGAGAGGTTTATACGGCACCTGTCAGGGATTCCATTA
>JAEZSL010000375.1 GCA_023443925.1 Bacillota bacterium
TAAGGAGCGATTTACTCAATTAGAAGCTGGAAATCAATTATCCATAGATAGAACGAGTATCGGACTGCTGATTGATAAGGTCTGCCAAAAAGGCTATATAGCTAAAGAGCAAAAACCAAATGATAGACGTTCCTATCTGATTGGATTGACAGAACAAGGTGCAGAAATAGTGAAGCAAATAAAAGTTATAGAAGAAACTTGCTCAAATGTTTGCTTGTCCAGTCTTGAACCGAATGAAAGAAACACATTCTTAAATTTTTTACAAATAATTTCAAAGGAGAAATAAACATGAGTAAATTGGATTACTTTAAGGCTCGTATCGAAGCAACTATCTCGCCTATGGACTATATGCAGACAAGCAAGGAAAATCCTGACAAAATGGTGCTTGTCGATGTGCGAAATGCACCGCCCGAAAAAATGGGAAAGAAAATTGCAGGTGCTGTGCATATCCCGCAAAAGGTATTGACAAGCCGCTTGTCTGAACTTCCTAAAGACAAAATGATTGTAGTATATTGTTGGGATACATGGTGCAACCTTGCCCCTCATGCTGCGGTTACGCTTCTTGAAAACGGCTATGATGTTGTAGAACTCATTGGCGGCATTGCTGCATGGGAAACCATGAACTTCCCGACTGAGCCTGTAATGTAACATCTTTGTCAATGTTTCAGGTCAATTTTATTCGATGGTATTGACGGTATTGCCGCTAACAAAAAACCATCATTGTGGTAGCTGGAAAGCTATATACTGAATATAGAAACATAGCCGAACGGCGGTTTTGAAATGAAAATCAAAGCCGTCGTTTTTTCTTTGAAAAATGGACAAGAGGAGGGTGTAGGCCACTTTATGGCGGAAGGAACAGCAGGCCAATCGCATATTGTCAATGCCATGCTTTTATGTTATGCTGAAAATAGAACCAATTATGGTATAGCATCTTATCGTTTATTTGATAAATGGAAGAAGAAGTATTACAGGTTACCGATAACAAAACACCTGACAGTCCAGGAGGTTGGTATGATGAAGAGAATTATGATGTTTATCCTGCTGCTTGCACTTTTTCCCTGGCCGGCCCATGCCAGTGCCGCAACGGTTTATACGAAAAAGGAAGATGTGTATAACATTATCAAAAAGAACTTGATTGCCCGTAAAGATGAGTTTACCATTGAAATGAATGCCGAGGTTATGAATGCCATTGGCAGGAATGGTGATATATTCAATAAAATAGCCGATATCGACAGTAAAAAGACGGCCAAGGACGGAGATTATCTCAGATTATCCGTTAACAGCTGGGCAGCCAGCTGGAGCTGGTCAAATTACAGCGATACGGCATCTTTAACATTTTCTGCGGATTATGAGACTACCGCAAAGCAGGAAAAGGAACTGGATACTAAGATTGCAAATATTCTAAAAAGCTTAAAGCTTGAGAAAAAGTCGGATTATGCCAAAGTGAAAGCGATTCATGATTACATTATAAAGAAAACCAGTTACGACCAGAACCTGGAATACTATTCCGCTTATGCTGCTCTTATCGGTAATTCAGCGGTGTGCCAGGGCTACACACTGGCGGCCTACCGTCTGTTTACGGGTGCCGGGCTGGAAAGCAGAATTATCACCGGTTACGCAGGAGGTGATTCGCATGCCTGGAATATCGTAAAGGTGGACGGAAAATGGTACAATATCGATTTGACCTGGGATGATCCGGTTTCAGAAACCGGCGAAGATTTGCTGACCTATGACTATTTTCTGAAAAATACCGGTGATTTTAACGACCACACCAGGGATTCCATGTACAGAACCCAGGCGTTTGTAAAAAAATATCCCATTGCAAAAGCAAGTTACAAAAAGAATTAGATAAATAACGGTCGGGAAGTCTGATTTCCGTTTGGAAAAATAATAGCATGAGATACAGGAGGACTACACATGGGGGATATTCTGGAGGAACTGCCCTTATCAAAAGAGAGAATGGAGCAAAGGTATACGGCCGCACTGGCACCCTTTGCCGTTAAATTCCCCAGGGAAAACAGCAGGGAACACAAGGAGACTGCCAGGGAGGAGGAAAACCGGAGCGAATTTCAGAGAGACCGGGACCGTATTATACATTCCAAGGCTTTTCGGAGACTCATGTACAAAACCCAGGTATTTGTAAATCACGAGGGAGACCATTACAGAACCAGACTGACCCATACCCTGGAAGTGGCTCAGTTCGCAAGGGGAATCTGCAAGTCTTTGGCATTAAACGAAGAACTGGCAGAAGCCATTGCCCTTGGCCATGATTTGGGCCATACTCCCTTCGGACATGCAGTTGAGCGTTACCTGAGTACCAAATTAGAAGAGCAGGGGCTGGGCAAATTCTTTCATAACGAACAAAGCGTAAGAATTGTTGACTCACTGGAGAAGCGCTGTAAGGAATATAACGGCCTGAATCTAACCTGTGAAGTAAGGGAAGGGATACTAAAGCATAACAGCAGCAAGGACAGAAGCGGTATATACCGTAAGCTGGATTTTGATAAAGTCTGCTCTACCTTAGAGGGACAGATCGTAAATAAAGTCGATACCATTGCCTATATCTGCCATGATTTACAGGACGGAATTATGTCCGGGCTGGTTGAGGATGCAATACATAAAAATCCTGATTTTGCACTTAAAATGACGGAGTTAAAAGAGGTAATCGCGCAGCTGCTGGGAGGGAGAACAGAGGAAATCGACTTTACCCGTTACAGTGATACCTATTTTGTTACCAGCCTGATACATAAGCTGATTATGAAAATCACGGAAAACAGTGTTGTCCGCTTAAAGACGTATTCCATACATACTTGTGAGGATGTACGAGAAAAGGCAATGCAGAATATTGAAATCATTACCTTTGATAACCATACGCTGGAAGCCTTTCAAAGGC
>JAEZSL010000391.1 GCA_023443925.1 Bacillota bacterium
AAAGCAACTTCCGGTTTTTCATTAATTGGTAATGTACTGGTAATACCACAAACAGTTTCCAAATTAACACTTTTTACATGCATTTATTTTCTCCGATCTGCCTGCTGCCGCAGGCATTAAAAAGTGAAAGAATATTATGAGAATGAAAACTTTCTGCTACGTAATTCTTCCACTCTTTTTTTATCTATGGCAGTATCCCATTTCAATCCGGGATATGCAGCAGGTGCAAAACATGTGTAATCAAATACATTTTTATACAGCCAGTGCATATCCTACTACTTCTTCCATGGAGGATACTAATTTTACAGTGATTCCATTTAAGATTTCTTCCGATAATTCTTCGATATCTTTTTTATTCTGTTTTGGCACCAGAACAAGTTTGATTTTCGCTGCTTTGGCTGCCAGAATTTTTTCTTTTAAACCTCCAATGGGGAGTACCCGGCCCCGCAGGGTTATTTCACCCGTCATTGCCACATCCGCACGGACTGCCTTGTTAATAATAGCGGATAACATAGCTGTTGCCATGGTAATACCGGCTGACGGCCCATCCTTTGGCACGGCACCTTCCGGTATATGGATATGGATATCATGTTTATCAAAATAATCCTCAGCTATCTCATAATCCCGGCTTACGGATCGTATATAACTGATCCCGGCTCTTGCAGATTCCTTCATAACATCCCCTAAATGGCCTGTCAGTTCAAACTTGCCTTTTCCAGGCATTACATTAACCTCAATCTGCAGCGTATCACCGCCTACGCTTGTCCAGGCCAGGCCCCTGACAATACCGATTTCATCCTTTAAATTTGCTGTCTGGAAGGTATACTTCTCATTGCCCAGGTATTTAATCAGGTTTTTATCACTTACGGAAACCTTCCTGACACCGTCTGTTATAATTTCTTTTGCAGCTTTTCTGCAGATTTCACCGATTTTTCTCTCCAGGTTACGGACACCTGCTTCTTTGGTATAACCGGTAATAATATGGTTTAAAGCCTTATCTGATATACTGAGCTGCTTACGGTTCAAACCGTTTTTGCCCAGCTGTTTTTCAATAAGATGCTCTTTCGCAATATGCATCTTCTCATTTTCCGTATAGCTGGATACCTCAATCAGTTCCATTCTGTCTAACAGAGGCCTTGGGATGGACTGCACGGAATTGGCAGTGGCAATAAACAGTATTTGGGATAAATCAATGGGTATCTCTATATAATGATCTACAAACTTAATGTTTTGTTCGGAGTCCAGGACTTCAAGCAAAGCTGCTGAAGTATCCCCTTTATAATCACTGCTTACTTTATCGATTTCATCCAGCAGCATTAACGGGTTTTTCACACCGGCATTCTTAAGTCCGCTTGCGATTCTGCCGGGAAGAGCACCGATATAGGTTCTTCTATGTCCCCGGATTTCTGCTTCATCCCTGACACCACCCAGGCTGATTCTGACGTATTCCTTATTGAGAGCCCTGGCAACAGAACGCGCAATGGAAGTTTTACCGGTTCCCGGAGGACCCACCAGGCATAAAATAGGACTGTCGCCTTTCTTCGTCAATATCCGGACAGAAAGGAATTCCAATATTCTGGACTTTACTTTCTCCAAACCGTAATGGTCTTCATTGAGAATTTTTTCCGCATGGTTTATATCTGTTTTATCAACTCCAGCCTTATCCCAGGGAAGAGCAAGTAAGGTTTCAATATAACCTCTGGATACGGAGCTTTCCGAAGAATTTCCGGACAGGTTTTTAAAGCGCTCAATTTCCTTAATAATCTTTTCTTTTATCTCTTCGCCGGCTTCCAGGGCCCGGACAGCGTCCAGGTAATTATCCGCGTCGGACTGGGTATTGGATTCACCCAATTCCTCACGGATTATCTTAAGCTGTTCCCGCAGAATATATTCCTTTTGGTTTTTATCTACTTTTTCTTTTACTTTATTTTGTAAGTCCTTTTTTATCCTTAAGATATCAATTTCTTCGGTAAGTATTACCGTTATTTTCTGATACCGTTCCAGCATATCCACGGCCTCGATCAAACTCTGTTTATCTTCAACGGAAAGAGGAATATTAACAGCAATCTGGTCTGTCAGCTCCTGCAAATCATTCAGTTTCATTAACTGTTTAATTACTTCTTTCCCGATTTTTGCATTTTCAATAAAATAAACTTCCAAAATATCCTTCAGGCCTCTTAACATGGCTTTTTTTTCAGAACCAGATATAATTTGTTCGCTGTAATCTTTAAACAGTCCTATTTCACCAAGAAGAAAGGGTTCTTCTTCTACCAGGCTTTCCAGCTGTGCCCGTTCGGTACCTGAAACCAAAACCCGCAGCACATTACCGGGTAATTTAATAATCTGTTTTACTTCCGCTATGGTTCCTATCTGAAATAAATCATCCTGACCAGGAGTTTCAATTTCCGAATCCTTTTGGGTCAGCAGTAATACTTTTTGATCGTTTTCCATTGCATTCTCAATTGCATCAATGGACATCTTGCGATTAACATCAAAATGAATCAACATGCCAGGCAGAACCGCCATACCTCTTAATGCTACAACAGGAACTCTCCTACTATATTCACTCATCTTTACCTCCACCTGCCTTTACTTTATCGTCTGCACAATCTTTATGCGCAGCCCTGTATGCTAAAAAGGACTGTCTTAAAATGCCTCCATTCTTTTCCTTGAACTTCACAGTATACAGTCTCTGAAGTTATTTTGGAACAATAAAGGTATTTTAAGACAGCCCCCTGTCTATAAATATTTAAGCAATTTCGTTACTGTTTTTTTTCGGTACCCGTTTTGATATCGGTTTTCTTGGCTGATTATCCTCTGAGCTAATTAATGTAGGCAAGGTTCCACCTTCCGCAGCTTCTTTGGTAATAATACACTTCAAGATTTGTGTATCCGATGGGACTTTATACATCGAATCCATCATAACGGATTCCATGATTGCACGCAACCCTCTAGCTCCTGTTTTTCTCTCGATGGAACGCTTTGCTATGATACGAATCGCTTCCTCATCGAATTCCAGTTCAACTCCATCTAATTCAAACAGTTTTTTGTACTGTTTTACAATTGCATTCCTAGGTTCCGTCAGGATACGAACTAAAGCTTCTTCATCCAGCAGATCTAAGGCAACCGTTACGGGAACACGGCCAACAAATTCCGGAATCAAACCGTATTTCACGAAATCCTGGGGCATTGCCTGCCGGAAAAGCTTACCGATATTTTCCTTGACACCACTTGTTATCTCTGCATTAAATCCGATGGACTTCTTTCCGGTTCTGGCTTCTACTATTTTCTCCAGACCGTCAAAGGCCCCTCCGCAGATAAATAAAATATTCGTAGTATCGATCTGTATGAATTCCTGATGCGGATGTTTTCTGCCTCCCTGAGGAGGAACAGAAGCCACCGTTCCTTCCAGGATTTTTAATAAAGCCTGCTGAACCCCTTCACCAGAAACATCCCTGGTAATGGAAGTGTTTTCTGACTTTCTTGTTATCTTATCAATTTCATCAATATATATAATTCCGTGTTCCGCTCTCTCCACATCAAACTCTGCAGCCTGGATTAATTTTAGTAAAATGTTTTCAACATCTTCACCAACATAACCCGCTTCCGTTAATGCCGTAGCATCAGCAATGGCAAATGGTACATTCAGAAGCTTAGCCAGCGTCTGTGCAAGAAAGGTTTTACCGGAACCAGTAGGCCCAACCATAAGTATGTTGCTCTTTTGCAGTTCAACATCCAAATCTCTTCCGGCCAGCACACGTTTATAATGATTATAAACGGATACCGACAGTACTTTTTTGGCCTCTTCCTGGCCGATAACATACTGGTCCAGAAAATTCTTGATTTCCACAGGTTTTAATAAATTGATATCAGCGTCCTGTACTGCCTCATCGAATTCTTCTTCAACGATTTCCGAACAGATTTCAATACATTCGTTGCATATATATACATTGCCCGGACCGGCAATTAGTTTCCTTACCTGATCCTGAGTCTTATTACAAAAGGAACATCTTACCTGTTTTCTATCATCCGTTCTGTTTGCCACTAGTTTATCAACTCCCTTCCACTATGGTGTCTGAAATTATCTGCTTTTAATAACGCTGTCAATAATGCCGTAGGCTTTCGCTTCTTCGGCACTCATATAATAATCTCTTTCCGTATCGATTTCGATAATATCAAGAGGTTTGCCAGTGTTGGCAGCAAGTATTTCATTCAGTTTCTTCTTGGTCTTTAATATATTTTCGGCAACAATCTTGATGTCCGTAGCCTGGCCTTTTGCACCGCCGGAGGGTTGATGAATCATGACTTCCGCATTGGGAAGAGCAAATCTCTTGCCCTTGGCACCGCCTGCCAAAAGGAATGCGCCCATACTGGCAGCCATACCGATACAGGTAGTGGAAACATCACATTTAATAAAGTTCATAGTATCATAAATAGCCATACCTGCAGTTACGGAACCACCCGGACTGTTAATGTAGAGATTAATGTCTTTATTAGGGTCTTCCGACTCTAAGAACAGTAACTGGGCTACGATTATACTAGCTGAAACATCGGAAACTTCTTCTCCCAGGAAAATAATCCTGTCTTTTAATAATCTGGAATATATGTCGTAGGATCTTTCACCACGGCTTGTTTGTTCAATGACATATGGTACTAAACTCATAATAAATCCTCCTTTTTGGATAATGCTTCAGGCAGATGCCCCGCCCTTAAGGTAATAATTAAACCTCTGTAGCTGCCTCTACAACAAGATCAACGGCTTTCTGTACAGCCATATCCATAATGATCTGTTCTTTTTCTTTTTCACCGATTAATTCTTTTAATTTATCCAGTTCCATCTTATAGGTTTCTGCCATCTTTTCAAATTCTTTTTCTACATCTTCATCAGATACAGTAATATTTTCAGCTTTCACGATATTTTCCAGAACTAATCTGCTCTGAATTCTCTTAACTGCCTGAGGTCTCATCTGTTCAAACAGCTGCTTGCTGTTCATTCCGGTAAACTGGAAATACTGTTCAATGGTTAAGCCCTGGGACTGGATTCTTTGTGCAAAGTCGTCTGCCATCTGTCTTACCTGGGTTTCCACCATAGCATCCGGAATCTCCATAGCAGCATTCTCGATGATCTTTTCAACTACTTTATCTTCTTTGGCTGTCTTGGCTTCTTTTTCTTTTCTTTCTAAAATTGTTGCTTTAATATCTGCTTTGTATTCATCCAAAGTATCAAATTCGGAAACATCCTGTGCAAATTCATCATCTAATTCCGGTAATTCCTTTGCCTTGATTTCTTTTACTTTTACTTTAAACAGGGCAGGTTTTCCTGCTAATTCTGCAGCATGGTATTCAGCGGGGAAAGTTACGTTTACTTCTGTTTCTTCTCCAATGGATTTACCAATTAATTGATCTTCAAACGTATCGATAAAGGAATGAGAACCGATCGTTAAGGAATAATCCTCTGCTTTTCCGCCTTCAAAAGGAACGCCGTCTACAAAACCTTCGAAATCAATTACTGTCATGTCTTTATCTGCAACGGGTCTGTCTTCTATTGTAATTACTCTGGAATTCTGGTCTCTGACTTTATCAATTTCAGCCGTAATTTCTTCTTCTGTAACTTCAACCTCTGTTTTCTCTACTTCAACGCCTTTGTAATCTCCTAAAGTTACTTCCGGTTTAACGGCAACTTCGGCGGTAAAAATAAACGGTTTGCCTTTCTCTATCTGAACCACATCGATCTCCGGTCTGGAAACGATATCTAATCCACTTTCTTCTGCTGCTTTTTCATAAGCATCCGGAATTACGATGTTAGCTGCATCTTCATAAAAAACACTTGGTCCATATAATTTTTCAATAATGGCACGGGGAGCTTTTCCTTTTCTGAAACCCTGCACATTCATTTTACCTTTATTCTTCTGATAAGCTTTCTGAATCGCTGCTTCAAATTCTTCTGCTGCGGCTTCGATGGTCAGCTTCACCATATTTTTTTCTAATTTTTCTACTTGTAAACTCATTTTTATATTTCCTCCTTAAATATGTGAACGTATATTCCTGATACGATCCCAGTTATTTTTCCGTCAATGTATTTTTCACTGGCTCCTATAGTAATAACGAGAAATTGGTTTATTCGTATAAAACAGGGCAGATTCCCACTCTGACGTTTTGACATTAGTATATTATAACATAGCTGTTCTGTAAATACCATATTTATTTTATTAATGTAATGATATAATCAACGCGGCAGCTTCCTGCCGCCCCACACAAAACCTGCGGAAAATCTGACATTACAACACATTTAGAGTGCATAAATATTTCCAGTATTTTGTCAATCACCAATTACATGGCCCTGCTGTTTTAACACTTCAACTACGCTATTGACATAGCTATTACACAACTCATGGCTTTTCGCTTCTACCATGACGCGGATTACCGGTTCCGTACCGCTCTCCCGGACGAGAATTCTGCCGTCCTCTCCAAGTTCCTCCGCCACCTTTTCAATGATCTCCTGCACTTTATTATCTTCTCTGGCTGTTTTCTTATCATTCACCCGTACATTGACCAATAACTGCGGATAGACATATACTTCTTTAATCAGGTCAGAAAGTTTTGTCTTCTTTTCCAGCATTACTTCCATAATTTTTAAGGAGGTCAGGATTCCGTCACCTGTGGTTGCATGCTTGCTGAAGATTATATGGCCAGATTGCTCTCCGCCGATGGAATGGCTGTTTTCCAGCATATTTTCATAGACATATTTATCTCCCACCGCCGTCTTTACATAGGAAATACCCTTTTCTTCCAGCGCCTTATAAAGACCGAAATTAGACATTATGGTAGTAACAACGGTACTATTATTTAACTCTCCCCGTTCCTTCATATATAAACCGCAGATGTATAGAATCAAGTCACCATCTATAATATTACCCTTATCATCCACGGCTAAACACCGATCTGCATCCCCGTCAAAAGCAAATCCTACGTCAAGTTTATTCTCAATGACATGTTTTTGCAGGACTTCAATATGAGTGGAACCGCAGCCATCATTAATATTGGTACCATTGGGTTCATTGTAAATGGTAAAGGTCTTTGCCCCTAATGCATCAAACACTCCTTTTGCAATAGTGGAAGCGGAACCGTTGGCACAGTCAAGCCCAACTTTTATCCCGCTGAAAGAACGGGTTGCCAGGGATATCAGATAACCGATATAACGGTTTCTTCCTATATAATAATCCGTGGTCTTACCGATCTTTTCACGTTTTGCAAATGGAATGTCCTCCCCATCACCGTCTATGTATTTTTCGATTAAATCTTCCACTTCTGCTTCTAATTTATATCCGGAGCCGTTCAAAATCTTAATACCATTATCGTAATACGGGTTGTGGCTGGCCGATATCATAATTCCGCAATCATAGTTTTCACTTCTTATTAAAAAAGATACACTGGGCGTACTAGTTACATGCATCAGATAAACATCCGCACCGCTTGCCGTCAGACCGGAAACCAGGGCATATTCAAACATATAGCTGGATCTTCTGGTATCTTTACCGATCACTACATTTGCCTTATGCTCCCTGCCATAATAATATCCTAAAAATCTGCCAACCTTATAAGCATGCTCCACCGTCAGATCAACATTTGCTTCACCACGAAAACCGTCTGTTCCAAAATATTTACCCATACTTTAAACTCCTTTATAATTTATCTTAAAAAACTATATTAATATCACAAAATTAACAGTTAATATATCTTATGAATTCCTTGTACTTTATTCTTATACCACTAAAACCGTCCGGTGCATACTTTTACGGCTAACAAAACCTGGAAGGACAGCCTAACTATATCCGATTGTAACATAACAGTAAGCTCAGTGCAACCTAATCTGTCGCATGTTATTCGCTGCTGCTTACAATCTCCAACACTTTTTATCATATGTTTCGAATCGGCTCTTTGCTCCTTATCATCATAAAAAACATCATCTGTATTATATATCCGGTAAAGTGATTATCCATCAAACCCCGGTAATATATACAGATGATGTTTGTATGGTTAACTCGTAAAACAATTATGCAGCATCTGTTGTATAATTTAAGTTAACTGTTTCTTCTAATCTTTTTCGCTTTAGAATGATGATCCCTGACCAGACATGGATTCTTCCTGTCTTCTGATCATACGTTTAACCAT
>JAEZSL010000054.1 GCA_023443925.1 Bacillota bacterium
CCAGATCCAGCATTAAACGCAGCGCATAGCGTCCTTTTGTCGAAATCTTCATAAAGACCTCCTTATATTTGTAGTATTAATGATTATATTACCATGGGAATACTATGTTTACAAGCCCTAATGCATTTTTTAGAGGAATATAATGATTATTATAAATCTAATTCCATCGAATTTATATCTGTATTTTATTGTATCTTGCTTTTTTATATGGTAAAATAGTCCCGGGATGTATTCTATATCTGCGGTAAGGACATAGCCGCGGCAGATTTTCAGAGTATAAAAAAGCAAACAGGGTAACAATGATAGAAAAGCAATTTATGCCAATGGGAGGGCAATAATGAAATATTTCGTTCGGTATTTTATAATTGTGATTTGTGCATTCTCCCTGATGGGCTGTAACTATAAGGATTCAATTACGGAGCAGCTGGCAGGAACTGCAGAGGATACGCAAAAAGTCTCACAAAACAAGGGAGCAGAAGGGCCGGTTACCGGACAGAATACAAAGGAACCGGATACTTATGAGCCGGTAACGGGTGACGATCTTGCGGTGGCAGAGGAGTTTGCCGGTGATTTGGCAAAGGAGAACTTTACCAGGCTCATGAAAGCCTATTCCTATGATGAGAAGATGGAAGCTGCCATTGCTTCTGATGAAACAAAAAAAACAGTAATGTTTTATAACTCGGAATACGGCACATTAAAAAAAATAAATAAGCCATATATTCTTTCCATAGGCGCTTACCAGTATGTTTGTGTGCCGGTGGAAAGCTCCATAAAAAACTTTAACTACCAGATAGCCTTTGACGGAAATCATAATATAGTAGGATTTACTTACGGAGAATATGCACCGAAGGATTCGCCGGAACAGGATACGATACCGGGGGGAGTTGTAGAAGAAGAATATACCTTTACCAGTGACGGGTTTGTTATCCCCGGAACCTTTACTGCTCCGGAGGCAGGAGATCAATTTCCGGTGGTTATACTGGTCCAGGGATCAGGACCGTCAAACCGGGATGAAAGTATCTATGAAAATAAACCCTTTCGTGATATAGCCTGGGCTCTTGCCAGAGAAGGAATCGCTTCGTACCGGTTTGATAAAAGAAGCTATCTTTACGGAGAGCAGATGACGAAAGATGTTACGGTTACGATTCGGAATGAAATTACGGATGATGTAGTTGCGGCAGCCGGGATGGTGAAGAATTTAAAACAGGTCGATCCATCCGGGATCTTTATATTAGGTCACAGTCTGAGCGGTTATATAATCCCAAGACTGGCAGGTGAACTGCCGGAGGCCTCCGGTTATATTCTGATGGCAGCACCGGCTCAGCATATTAAGGAGTATATTTATGACCAGTATGAGTATCTGGCAGAGGAAGATGAGGTAATTACGAAGGAAGAGCAGGAACAGTTAAATATCCTGGAAAAAGAGATTACCTTCCTGAATAATACAGAAGATATACCGGATAATAAAATTATTTTAGGTGCCTATAAAGATTATTGGAAGGATTTATCGGCTTATTATCCTATAAAGACAGCCAGGAAAATTACAAAACCGGTACTGGTTCTCCAGGGGGAAAGAGATTATCAGGTAACCATGAAACAGTTTAATATATGGAGAGAGCATTTAAAAGATAAGGAAAACTGGTTTTTTAAGTCCTATGCAACCCTGAATCATTTTATGATGCCTGGGTACGGTAAGTCATACTCCGAAGAATATAAGAAGAAATCACATGTGGATGATGAAGTAATACAGGATATAATTCAATTTATCAATAACAGCAGGCAATAAGGTTACTAAACAAGCATGTCCGGAATAATAGTATAATAAGGTGTTTAATTCCGTTATATGTACTATGTTCTCCTACAAACGCAGTGACACTGAGATTTTAACATCTCCTATCTACCTGGCAGGCTTTTTAGCATATATCCAAATTACTTGAAGTATTTGAAAAGCTGCCGTAAAAAACTGGTTGAAAGTTTTTTACGGCAGCTTTATTCTTATCCTAAAGAATTCCTACCTTATAATCGGATTTTTGTCCATTTGCCGTTAGAGAACCGTAAAAAATTAATGGTGAACCGCAAAAACTGATCACCGCACAAAGCAATCCAGGCACCATATAAACCCAGTGACAGTGGGAAACATAAAAGCCATGTCAAGGTCGGACGGATAATGGCAATGCTGATCATGGAGGAAAGAGCTACAAAAACCGTATCCCCTGCACCTCTCAGACATCCGGTGATTACAACCTGGGAAGTCTGGGCGTGGGTCGTAAAGGCCAGAATAATCATAATACCTGCCCCCAAGGCAGTAACAGCAGGATCATCTTTAAATATGGAGACCAGGAAACTTCCACGGGTTATGAACAGAATAAAGAGCAGGGTAGATACCAGAAAAGCTAACCGCTGGCCTGCCTTACCATACAGAACAGCCATATCCGGACGTTTTGCACCAAGACTCTGACCGACTAAGGAGGATGCCGCTACGGAAAAACCGTCACCAAAACAAAAGGATAAATTCAGAATATTCATACAAATCAGATGGGTTTCATAAGCTGTCGTGCCAAGTCTGGCTACGATAATAGCATAGGCAAAAAAGCCGATCCGCATAAAAACCTGCTCAACAAAAGCGCTTCCGCTGATTTTGATAATCGGCTCCAGGATAGAGTGATTAATCCGCCAGCTGGCTTTATAACGTAAACTTAAGAAGGAATCTCTCCGGAGTAAAGTGGCTACCGATATAATACAGGCTGCGATGGCGCCGATGCAGGTGGCAGTTGCAGAACCCTTCACACCGAGCTTCGGAAAAAAACCGATACCATTTATTAATAAATAATTGAATATAATATTTACAACATTGGATACAATATTGGTACGCATGGATATTTTTGAATTACCGCAGCCACGCTGAGCTGCGTTAATGGTAAGATTCAGGGAAGTAAAAAAGATACTTATCATCAATATACGGAAGTAGTCCAAAGCCTGATTCATGTAACTGGCTTCAGCACCCGCAAACTTTAAGATTGGTATTGCAAAAACAGAGCCCAGTATCGACATAGTAAGTGAAATCAGGGAAGTTATTATGATACCTGCTCTTAAAGTATGATTGGCGCCGTCTCTGTCCTTCTGTCCCTTTCTTCTTGCTACGATTGCTGTTATGCCGACATTAAGCGAAAATATCATAGCTAGCAGAATAAATTTTGGCTGCGTGGTGATACCAACGGCAGCAATCGCCCCGTTACCTAAGGTACTTACCATAAAAGTATCAACAAAGCTGATAAGGGCAACCAGCAGGGATTCCACGGCAGACGGCCAGGCCACATTAATAAAGTTTCGATATACATCCTTGGTTGGAGGCAGTTCACCGGCTGCTAACCGGGGATTCATCATGCCTTTTACTGTAAAAAAATTTATAGTTTGATTGATTAGTCTCATAATAATCCTTCTGTCCTATGTGCTTGATATTTTTAGTAACGATTGAGATACCTGGTCAGTCCGGAGTCCGTCATCACCAAATTGGAGTTTAGATTCACTAAATTCTTCCATTAATACTAGTATACCATTGTTTGAAGCATAAACAATGTATTTACTTATACTATTCTAATTTTTTTGAATATGTGATAAAATAAGTTTGCCATACAAGAATTAGATTATAATGTATTTTAAAGGAGTTGAGTACATGGAATACAGGAATAATTCTGAAACAAATGAACTTGCTTGCAGGATGCCAGGAGAATTAATTCAGAATACAGATGGCGGGAAACCAATACAGACATTAAAAGAGGATACATGCAGAAAGCTGATACGTGAAGCGATAAATAGCCTTAAGCATTCTTATTCTCCTTATTCCGGTTTTCAGGTGGGTGCTGCATTGCTGACAAAGGATATGAAAATATATACCGGATGTAATATTGAGAATGCATCCTATACACCTGCCAGCTGCGCGGAACGGACTGCATTCTTTAAAGCAGTAAGTGAAGGAAAAAAAGATTTCCAGGCCATTGCCATCGTAGGTGGTATGAACGGAATTCTAAAGGACTATTGCCCGCCCTGTGGTGTCTGCCGGCAGGTTATGATGGAATTTTGTATACCTGAAAGCTTTTATATAATACTTGCCAGATCCGAAGCGGATTATTGGATTTATACCCTGGAAGATTTAGTGCCTGTTGCTTTTGGGCCAGGTAATTTGAAACAGAATAAATAATTTGGCCTGTTGGTCGATTTCGTTACGCAGTATCAAAGAAGAACTGCCTGTTCTGATCTGCTGTTACGGAGTAGACCGGCAGGTTTTTTTTGACTTTTAATGCGTCATTATAAAATGTGATAAAAATATCATATTATGTAATATTTTGTCTTGACTATTAAATTATGTTACTTTAAAATGAGCAATGTTATATTTAGAACCATATTAAACGGACTAGATTAGAAAGCGGGTTTTTATGAAGAAAAGTAAAACGAAAGAAAAAGGCAGAAGCCGCATGGGGATAAAAGCAAAATTGATTTTTATCGTGATTCCCATCAGTATTGTATCAATCGTAGCGTTATTGACCATTACTTTCCAGGCATCAAAAAAAATAATCCTGGATTACGGAGATCAGAATATTAAATCGATTTCCAATGCAAATGCCAATGAAATAGAGACCTGGACTCAGGACATTATAGCGTCCCTGAATCAGGTTCAAAATAGCCTGGAACAGGTGGATTTTACAGGGGAGGAACTGATAAAATACTTAGGTTCTACCAAGGATAAAAACGACAGTTACCCTTACGGAGTATACATAGGAACGGATCAGGGAGCAGTTATTAATGCATTTGATTTTGTACCGCCTGCTGATTATGTCGTAACGGACAGGGACTGGTTTAAGGAAGGTCTGGAACGGGAATCCTTCGGATTTGGTTCTGCCTATATTGATGCCAATACCGGGGAAAGTGTTTTAAGTGCCTCCGTCCGCTTAAAAACCGGGGGCAGCGCGGTTGAAGTTGCTTCCGCCGATATTTTTCTTAATGAGGTATCCTCCATGGTGGGTGATATGAAGCTCATGAATACCGGAACAGTTTTCTTAATCGATACCAGTAATAATACAATTATTGCCCATAAAGACAGTGAACTGATTGCCGGTAAACTGGATGAGCTACAGGATAATACGCTGATGGCAGGTTTTCTGCAGCAGCTGGAGGCCGGTAACAAGGATGTATTTCAATTGAAATACGAAGGCAGTACATATCTAGCTTATCTGCAGAACATTGATAATACCAGCTGGGTATTGGCCTCTTATGTTCCGGAGTCCGAAGTAACAGAAGCTTTAAGTGATTTTCAGTTTTTTATTAACTTAGCGGCTGTTATATGCATTATCCTACTCACGGTTGCCATGGAAAGAATGATACATTTGATTATCAACCCCATCAAAAAACTTACCGGAACAATTGACCGGATTACACAAGGGGATTTTACGGTTAACGTAGAAGCAAACAGCAGCGACGAAGTAGGTGCCATGAGCAAAGGCATGCAGAAATTTATAGAAACCATGCGGGGTATTATAGGAGAAGTAGGCGGTTCGGCCAGGCAGTTAAGTGAACAGGCGGAAAACAGCAGCAGAATATCCGAAACATTATACAGTTCCGCACAAACCCAGTCTTTCTCCATGCAGGAATTAAATACTACGGTAGACGAACTGGCCAAATCCGTAGGTGAAGTAGCAGAAAATGCAACCACGCTTGCTTTAGTGGTTTCCGAAGCGGATAATCTGGGACAGAAGGCAAGCTTAAAAATGCAGGAAACCGTACAGTTTTCGGATAAAGGACGCAGGGATATGGTACAGGTTAAGGAAGCCATGAACCAGGTGGAAGCTGCAATCCATAGCCTGGAAAATGTGGTGGAGGAAGTGGGAGAATCCACTAACAAAATCAATGATATCATCACTTTAATCGGTGAAATTGCATCCGAGACCAACCTATTGTCATTAAATGCAGCCATTGAAGCCGCAAGGGCCGGGGAATCCGGACGAGGTTTCGCCGTGGTGGCAGATGAAATCGGAAAGCTTGCCAAAACCAGTGCGGATTCAGTTTACAACATATCCGGACTGATAAATAATATCCGTACTCTGGTTGAAAGCACAGCGGCGAAAACCCAGGAAAGTGTAGTAAGTATAAAGAACAGCACCAGATTAATTGAAGATACCAGTAATACTTTTAATACAATATATGGAGCCGTTAGTGAAACCAATCATTTGGTTCATGACATGATAGATAAAGTAAAAGACGTAGACCAGGTAGCAGCTTCCGTAGCAGCTATTACGGAACAGCAGTCTGCCGGTGCCCAGGAGATACTGGCAACTTCAGAAGGTTTATTAGAACATGCCAATCAGGTAACTGCCAATAGTGAAATTGTGGGAAAAGATGCTTTGGATCTGGCAGTAACGGCAGAAAATCTTGACCGTCAGATGGAAGTTTTTAAAATATAGTCTTTCGCTGAAGTTTATACGGTCAGCTTAATTAACAAGTACAACGATTATATGCCTTATTCGGGTGTTAGAAAACTGCTTGTGCGGTTCCAAATGTTCCACTTTGTGGAGGTAAAGGTGCGATTTTTGTGGAGGCTGCACACAAAATTGTAACGGCATACCGCAAAGTGGGCGGTTAGGAAAGCGCAATATTAAATAAAGTGATTATGCGCTTTCCTTTATAAAGCTTAATAAATGAAATACGGACGAAGTAATTAAGCTATGAATGTAACATTTTTAAGTGGTTGTCTCAGGATATTTATATGACAGAAATCTATGAAAAATATAGAAATATCTTAAAATAACTAAAAATAGAAATATCTTAAAATAATGCTTGACAAAAGCTTGTTTCATAAATATAATAATAAAGTACCTGTTGAAAAGCAGTACATATGGGATCTTAGCTCAGCTGGGAGAGCATCTGCCTTACAAGCAGAGGGTCATAGGTTCGAGCCCTATAGGTCCCATTTTTACGGAAAAAATGATAACATTCTTACATTTATCATTGATACTACCGTAATAATATATGGCGAAGTAGCTCAGTTGGCTAGAGCATGCGGTTCATACCCGCAGTGTCGGCGGTTCAAATCCGTCCTTCGCTACTTATCAAGAGATTGTCTTATGACAGTCTTTTTTTGTTTTATACGAGGGAAGTTCGTCCTATTAGACAAGAACAAAGCCAGAGATGCGAAGGTACGGACAAAAGAATAAATCCTTTGGAAGATGTCACTCGTGACAGCGCGTCAGCGCCAGAGTCTGACGAGTCAGATGCTTCATTATAATAGGTATTTAAACAACCGCATTTTTGGTACATGAAAAAAATTATTATTAATTTTATAGATTATACCGGGTCATTTAGTATATAATAGAGATAACCCATGGAGTAGATTTTTATTACAGCCGAAGGGTTAATAAATCTTTCGCAGATAGGAGCAGAAGATGAGAATAGGTTCAGGATATGATGTGCACCGTCTGACGGACGGGCGCGCTTTGATAATAGGTGGGGTAGATATTCCGTATGAAAAGGGGCTTTTAGGCCACTCGGACGCGGATGTACTGCTTCATGCGGTAATGGACAGTTTGTTAGGTGCCGCAGCAATGGGGGATATCGGAAAGCATTTTCCTGATACGGATAGTGCTTATAAAGGTATTTCCAGCATAGAACTTCTAAAAAAAGTAAGGGAGCTTATTGAGAGTAAACTATATGTAATTGAAAATATAGATGCTACAATTATAGCTCAAAAGCCCAAGATGGCGCCTTACATACCGATAATGGTAAAAAATATTGCCGAGGCATTGGGCATAGAAGAAAACCAGGTTAATGTAAAAGCCACTACGGAAGAAGGCTTGGGATTTACCGGTGAAGGCGCAGGTATTTCTTCAAGCTGTATCTGCCTTCTGACTGAAGTGGAGAATTACCGGTATGATTACCGTTCAGGGAGTCAGGCAAGCGAAGGCGGCTGTGGTGGCTGCTCCGGTTGCTCAGGCTGTCCAAAAGTAAACCAAAGTTAAATTTAAGTACCGAACAGAGGAGTCGGCCAGGAACAGGAGCGGCTATGGATTATAAACTTTATAGTACAATGAAAGAGTTAGAAGTATTGGGAAAAAGTGATATTCAGGTCAGAAAAGAGTTGTATGAACTGTGGCGGGAATGTTTTGGAGACACAAAAGAATATACCGATTTTTATTTCTCCTGGAAAGTAAAGGATAACCGGGTCGTTTCCATATACAAACAGGAACGTTTAAGCTCCATGCTGCATCTAAACCCCTATATGGTGAAGTTGTGTAAAAAAACAGAGCGTTTGAATTACATTGTGGGGGTTGCCACCAGGACAGAGGACAGAAGGCAGGGCTTAATGAAACTGCTGCTGGAGACCACCTTAAACCAGATGTATGAAGAGCAGATGCCCTTTACTTATCTTATGCCGGCTGCCGAGGCTATTTATCATCCCTTTGGCTTTCGGATCGTATATAACCAGGCTCCCTGGAAACAGCGTCTGCTGCAGGCGGGTAATAGGATTGGCAGGGATGCTGATTCTAATCCTGCCGCAGGGAGTATGAAGGTGATTCGGGTCACGGAAGATAACGAGGAGGCAATGGCGGTTCTAACCGATTTTACCGGTCAATATCTTTCACAGAACTATGATATCTATGCGGAGCGGTCTCCTTACTATTATAAAAGGCTTATACGGGAGATGGAAAGCGGAAAAGGCGGAGTGCTGCTCTGTATCCTTGAAGAAGAGCCGGTGGGTTATATTTCATATATGACCGACGGCGGACTTGGAATCGCAGAATGCATATATCAGTCAGAGCAGGAAGAGCTTTTTTTTAATACCGTGGGTTCCCAAATAGTAGATGAGACGATACAGGAGCCGAAAGCTGACGAACATAGAACTCCTTCGATTATGGTAAGGATCGTGGATTTTCAGGCATTTACGGAAAACTTAACTGCCGGCGATGATTTTACGCTGACATTTAAGGTAGAGGATCCTATTATACAGGCCAATAACGGTGTGTATTTACTTACGTTTACAAAAGAGGGCTGCAAAACAGCAAGGACTCAAAAGGAACCGGACCTTGTCGGGGATATAGCACAGCTGACCAGCTTATTTTTTGGCAGGCTTTCAAAAACGGAAATGGCGGGATTATGCCCTTCATCCGGGGATACGGATGTACTAGAGAAATTAGGCAGTATTCATTTTTATAAGAAGGTATTCATTAACGATGTTGTATAAGATAAGAATATATGCTGGCGAAGCGGAAGTTAACACGATACCCGGACTTTTCTTTAAAATAGAGAAAGCATACAGCTAATTCTGGTTTGGGGTTGTTTGGTAATTACAGTTTAAATTCCTGCTGATTCATTATATTAAAAATAATTGTAATTTAAATAAGTTTCGTAACATATGTTACGGAACTTATTTTTTCTTCCTGATATGATATACACATCAAAGCGCAGTATAACAACCGGAATATTAAGAGGCTAAATAGGGCAGGGCTCATACATCCGGGGAACCGGCTGCGGTAAATTATATGATAATACAGGAGGATTTAAGAATGGAAAACAAGATGTTTTGTTATCAATGTCAGGAAACCGCTGGATGCAGCGGATGTACACAGGCAGGTGTCTGCGGAAAGTCACCGGAAGTAGCTGCTATGCAGGATCTTTTGGTTTTTGTGACCAAGGGGATTTCCGAGGTAACAACGAAACTTCGCGAAGAAGGAAAAACGGTAAGCACCGAAATTAATCATTTAATTACACTAAATCTATTTACAACCATAACCAATGCAAACTTTGATGAGGAAGCAATTGTTTCCCGCATCGTTGCGACTATAGATACAAAGAAAGAACTAATCAAGCAGTTAAATGGGAAAGATACTTTAAGTATCGCCGCACTTTGGGAAGGAGAAAGAAACGACTTTGCAAAGAAGGCAGCCGTCGTTGGTGTTCTTTCTACGGAAAATGAAGATATCAGAAGCCTCCGTGAATTGATTACTTACGGATTAAAAGGTCTCTCCGCATATAGCAAGCATGCCAATGCACTGCTTACGGACGATCAGGAAGTAGATGCTTTCCTTCAGAGAGCACTGGCAAAAACACTGGATGATTCCCTTGGTGCAGAGGAATTAATTGCTCTGACATTAGAAACCGGCAAATATGGTGTTAACGGAATGGCACTCCTTGATTCTGCAAATACTACGGCCTATGGAAATCCGGAAATTACAAAAGTTAATATCGGTGTAGGAAACCGTCCCGGTATCTTAATCTCCGGACATGATTTACGCGATATGGAAATGCTGTTAAAGCAGACAGAAGGAACTGGTGTTGATGTTTATACCCATTCTGAAATGCTTCCTGCTCACTATTATCCTGCTTTTAAGAAATATTCCCATTTTGTCGGAAACTATGGCAATGCCTGGTGGAAGCAGAAGGAAGAATTTGAAAGCTTTAACGGACCGATCCTGATGACTACCAACTGTATCGTTCCTCCCAAGGACAGCTATAAAGACAGACTCTATACGACAGGTGCCGCAGGTTTCCCGGGCTGCAAGCATATCGGCGGTGAAATAGGAGAAGAGAAGGATTTCCATACAATCATCGAGCATGCTAAAAAATGCGCGGCTCCTACAGAAATCGAAACCGGCGAAATAATCGGAGGCTTTGCTCATAATCAGGTTCTTGCCCTTGCCGATACCGTAGTTGGTGCGGTAAAATCCGGAGCAATCAAGAAGTTTGTGGTTATGGCAGGCTGTGACGGCAGAGCCAAATCCAGAAATTACTATACAGATTTCGCAAAAGCACTTCCGAAGGATGCAGTTATCTTAACTGCAGGCTGTGCAAAGTATAAATACAACAAACTGGAACTTGGTGATATCGGTGGAATTCCCAGAGTTTTGGATGCAGGACAATGTAATGACTCTTACTCCCTTGCGGTAATTGCATTAAAACTAAAGGAAGTATTTGGACTGGAAGATATTAATGATCTGCCGATTATTTATAATATTGCATGGTATGAGCAGAAAGCGGTTATCGTATTATTAGCATTATTATATCTTGGAGTGAAGAAAATACATTTAGGACCCACACTGCCGGCTTTCCTTTCACCCAATGTTGCAAAAGTGCTGGTAGAGAGTTTCGGTATTGCCGGAATCGGAACGGTTGAAGATGACATGGAACTGTTTTTCGGTAATGAAGACGAAGCTGCGGTTACAGACGAAGCCCTTATAACAAGAGATATGTTAATCGGTGATATTCTCCGCCTTGACGCTAACCTTGCTCCTGTTTTATTAGAGGTTGGTATGCACTGTCTGGGCTGCCCGTCTTCACAGATGGAATCTTTGGAAGATGCCTGCGCGGTACACGGAATGGACGTAACACTGGTACTTGATAAATTAAACAGCCAGGTAAAGAAATAAACCATAAGTTGATTTTAGTATGCATGTTGTTTAATGCTTGGACAGATATAAGTAATTCAATAATTCAATTAATTAAATGCCCCCTTCCCCCTATTATATAGGTACTGCTGACGGATAGATAACAGCAGATATCATCCACTTTATTCACTACCGAGGCTGCCTGCATGATACCAGAGTGCAGGTCAGCCTCACTGCAAAAGGAGAATTATATGAGCGCATTCTTAGGACCAATACATTATTGGGTTTATCATAAAATAGAATTACAGGAAGAGTTTGTGAAAGATATCCTGGAACTTTCTGCTGCACGCAGCTGGGATAATGAATTAGAACAGAAGCTTTCAGAAAAGTACGGTACCATCGGAACCGAGCCCCTGGAAGATATTATAGATACCGGTAACATTCACGGGTGGCTTCAGTCCAAGCTTTCCGTTACAGAAGGAAGGCTTGCCCTGGCGGTTACGGAGCTTTTAGGCCAGGATGCCGGCCGGAAGGATATTCTGGTTCAGACGGCATATGAGTTTGGAAAGAAACACGGTATTTCAAAAGAAGCGGATGCGGAAAAAGCCTTTCAGGCAATCAGTGACAGTCTTATTGACGGAATGCCCTGTGATGGTGTAAACGAGCTGCTGGAACAGGGAAAAGCCTATACCAGCTGGCAGCAGACTACTTGTGTCCATTCTCAGTACTGGGAACAGGTACAGGATTCAATCGAAATTTATTATGAACTTCGTAAGGCGATAATCGAAGGAATGTTAAGCCGGACTGATTTAGAATTTATAGTAAAGCCGGACGACATCTATGAACTAATACAGCGAAATTAAAGCGACAAGGGGGAGTTCTTATGTACAGTGTTGAGCTCATGGTAATGGAACATGATAATATATTAAGATTTATCCAGGCAGTGGAAAATGCTTGCTGCGGTATTATTGACGGCAATGAACCGGATACGGACGATTTCGAAAAAATGATCTATTTTGCCAGAAATTATGCTGATAAGCACCACCATGGCAAAGAAGAACTGGTTCTCTTTGCGGAAATGACACGGCATCTTGGGAAATTCGGTACCAATTTAATCCAGCACGGTATGCTGGTTGAGCACGATCTGGGACGGCTGCATATATCCGACCTGGAAGAAGCGATAATTAATTACAGGAAAGAGCCGAAAACCATTTATAAACTGGGAATCCTGGCCGGAGCTTCCGGTTATGCCAATTTATTAAAAAGACATATCGGAAAAGAAAATGAAGTAATTTATCCCTATGCAGAAAAAAATCTGTCGGAAGAAATATTAGCTTCTGTCGATGAAAGAGTTCGAAAATTCGAAGCAGAAGCGGAAGATAGAGGAGTGCAAAATCACTGTCTTGAAATCCTGGAAATTCTACTTAAGAAATACAATGCCAGTTAACCTGGTACCAGGAGGAATTTACATATGATAAATATAGAACAGCTTAAAAAACAGCATGCTGCAATTGAAGAAGAATTAAAGAGTATACTGGATTTAACGATGGAGGAAAACTTTTCAGAAAGGCTTAGCGACATAACGCTTCATATCAATAAACTGGCAGGTCAGTTAAATATCCATTTGATGTCGGAGGATGATTTTATGTATCCGGCTTTAAAAGCCAGCAAAGAGCCGGAGGTTCGTGAGATGGCCGGGGCATATAGCCAAGAAATGGGAGATCTGGTAGTGGATTTTCAAAATTATAAGGTGAAATTTAACACCAGAAATAAGGTGCTGGCTGCTCAGGAGGAATTCCGGCCGGCTACAAAAGTGATTCTTAAACGGATTCAAACACGCATTGATAAAGAAAACAGGAATCTTTACCGCCTTATTGCTGAAAAGCAGATATAAGAAAATGCAGTTCGTTAAATGAATTATAGTACTTAATTGTTGACATTTTCATGATTTTTGCATAGAATGAATAATAGTATATATTCTGAATAAATGAAAAGCGTTGAACAAAAAAGTAGTTTATAGGAAGGCAGCAGAGATAGAATGTCACCGGCTGAAAGCATTCTTTGCCTGATTATGAATGAAGTGCATTTGGGAGCTGATTAGGTGAGGCATCCGCTTAGCTTAATACGGTCACAGCCGTTATCTGACATGAGTAAGTATTTCGATTCCATAAGGAATCGGATGCAAATTAGAGTGGAACCACGGATTAACTTCGTCTCTTAGAAACAGAGACGGAGTTTTTTTGGCTTCTCATCATAGGAGGTTGAAATCATGGGCTTTATCGGATATATTAAAGAAGAAATGCAGATTATAAAAGAAAGAGATCCGGCAATTAAAACACCCTTCGAAGTTTTTTTATATCCAAGCTTTCATGCTATAATCAGATACAGGTTAGCTCATAAACTGTATTTAAAAAAACATTATTTTCTTGCCAGATGGTATTCTCAAAGAACCGTAAGAAAAACCGGCATAGAAATACACCCGGGAGCAACCATAGGGAAAGGACTGTTTATAGACCACGGCCACGGAGTCGTAATCGGTGAAACGGCAATTGTAGGGGACAATGTAACCTTGTATCAGGGAGTAACCCTTGGCGGTACCGGCAAGGAAAGCGGCAAAAGACATCCTACCATCGGCGATAATGTTATGATCAGTGCCGGTGCAAAAATACTTGGTTCTTTTACAGTAGGTGAAAATTCCAAGATCGGAGCCGGTTCCGTGGTATTATCTGAGGTTCCGCCAAACTGTACCGTAGTCGGGGTGCCGGGCCGGGTAGTAAAACGGGATAATATTAAGATGCCCGCAGAGGATATGGATCAGGTACATCTTCCGGATCCGGTTAATAATGATTTAATCCGTCTGCAGGAGGAAAATAGTAAACTAAGAGTAGAGATGGAGGAGGTCAGCGGACGAATTAAATCCCTGGAACAGAGTGGATTATAAAGTGCTGATTCACCCCTGATTTGAGGCATTAAGCATACGCTGGCTGATGTTTAATGCCCTGGGGGCTAGGTTAAATAACGAAAGACAGTTTTTGTGTCTTGATTTGTACGTGCGCTTGGCGCACAGACGGGAGTTAGGTTGAAAAAACGGCCCCTTTTTCAACATCCTGATTTATACGTGCGCCTAAGCGCACAGACGGGAGTTAGGTTGAAAAAACGATCCCTTTTTCAACATCCTGATTTGTACGTGCGCTTGGCGCACAGATTGGAGTTAACATGAAAATATATAATACATTAACGAAAAAGAAGGAAGAATTTATTCCAATTGAGGAAGGTAAGGTACGCATGTATGTATGCGGACCTACGGTTTACAATTTCATTCATATCGGCAATGCAAGACCGGTTATTGTATTTGATACGGTCAGAAGATATCTGGAGTATAAAGGTTATGAGGTGAACTTTGTAACGAATTTTACGGATGTGGATGATAAGATTATTAAACGGGCCAATGAGGAAGGTGTATCCGCTACCGAAATATCAGAAAGATATATTGAGGAATGTCATAAAGACTTAGACGGGCTCAATGTAAAACCTGCTTCCACCAATCCAAAGGCAACCGAAGAAATTGACGGTATGATTGAGATGATTTCCACCCTGATTCAAAAGGGGTATGCCTATGAGAAGAATGGGACGGTTTATTTCAGAACCAGGAGTTTTGGGGAATACGGAAAGTTGTCCAAAAAGAACCTTGATGATCTGGAAGCCGGAATTCGGATTGCAGTCAGTGAAGAAAAGGAAGAACCCATGGATTTCGTTCTTTGGAAACCCAAAAAAGACGGAGAACCTTACTGGACTTCACCCTGGAGTGAGGGCAGACCCGGCTGGCATATCGAATGTTCGGTTATGAGTAAAAAGTATTTAGGAGAGCAGATTGATATCCATGCCGGCGGTGAAGATCTGGTATTTCCTCATCATGAAAATGAAATTGCACAGAGTGAAGCCTGCAACGGCAAGGAATTTGCTCGTTACTGGATGCATAATGCCTTTTTAAATATTGATAATAAAAAAATGTCAAAGTCCGACGGTAACTTTTTTACCGTACGGGAAATCAGTGAAAAATACCCGCTTCAGGTACTGCGTTTCTTCATGCTGAGTGCCCATTACAGAAGTCCGGTTAATTTCAGCAAAGATTTGATGGAAGCTTCTAAAAACGGCTTGGAACGCATTCTGACAGCAACCTATAATCTGGAGCATCTTCTGGAGGCTGCCCAGGACAGAGATCTGAATAGCGAGGAGGAAGCACTCCTTCGAGAGATAGATAGTTTAAATGAGAAATTTGATACCGCTATGGATGATGACTTTAATACAGCAGATGCCATCGCTGCTATATTCGAAATCGTGAAAGCTGCCAATTCCAAGATAACTTCGGATAATTCCAGGGATTTGATTCAAAAAGTACTGGATAAAATCCTGCTGCTTGGTGATATATTAGGTATCGAAGCTCAGAAAAAGGAAGAACTTCTGGCAGAAGAAGTCGAACAATTAATTCAAGACAGACAGGATGCAAGAAAGAACAGGGATTTTGCCAAAGCAGATGAAATCAGAAATCTGCTGCTGGAAAAAGGAATTATTCTGGAGGACACAAGAGAAGGAGTCAGATGGAAAAGAGCATAGAGAATAAGACTCCTGAACAGGAAGAAGAAAAGGTGGCTCAAGAGCTGAACCTGATTCAATTTATAAAATACCGGATGGATTTACCGGACACGGATTTAAAAACCTATTCACCTCTGACACTGGCATTTATCGGCGATGTAGTTTATGACTTAATTATACGTACCCTGGTTGTGGAAAACGGAAATGCCCCGGTTAATAAACTGCATCGAAAAGTCAGCAGCCTGGTGAAAGCTCCTGCACAAATGGAGCTGTTTCACCGGATTGAGGACAGGCTGACAGAAGAGGAAATGGCGGTTTATAAAAGAGGGCGTAATGCCAAGTCTTTTACATCTGCTAAAAATGCCAGTATTACGGAATACAGGTCTGCAACCGGATTCGAAGCATTAATTGGATATCTGTATCTAAATAATGAATTTTCAAGGATTCTGGATATCATTAAGGCAGGGCTGAAAGAAACAAAATAAAGACTGGATTAACAGGTAAGCGCATATGACCTGTATTAATCTATGGAGGTTAATGAAAGATGAGATATGAAGAATTTACAATAGAAGGCCGTAATGCAGTTTTAGAGGCATTCCGGTCCGGTAAGACCATCGACAGGCTGTTTATACTGGACGGCTGCCAGGATGGCCCCATAAAGTCCATAATCAGGGAAGCCAAAAAGGGCGACACCATACTGACCTTTGTAAAAAAGGAAAGATTGGATCAGTTATCCGAAGCCGGTAAGCACCAGGGAGTTGTAGCATATGCCGCCGCATATGAATATGCAGAGATTGAGGATATGCTTAAGGCAGCAGAAGAAAAAGGCGAACCACCTTTTCTTATATTACTTGACAGCATTGAAGATCCCCATAATCTGGGTGCTATCATACGAACCGCAAATCAGGCAGGAGCACATGGTGTTATTATACCCAAAAGGCGTGCGGTTGGCCTGACTGGCACGGTAGCGAAAACTTCTGCAGGAGCCATTAACTATACACCGGTTGCCAAAGTAACCAATTTAGGAACTACCATTGATGAATTAAAAGAAAAAGGACTTTGGTTTGTCTGTGCCGACATGGACGGTGAAGTAATGTATAAACAGAATCTAAAGGGACCTATTGGCCTTGTCATCGGCAGTGAAGGAGAAGGAGTAGGCAGGCTGATCAAAGAAAAGTGTGATTTTACTGCTAAAATACCGATGTTTGGTAACATTGATTCTCTTAATGCTTCGGTTGCCATGGGTATTCTGGCTTATGAAATTGTTAGGCAGAGAATGAATTAATATAAATTCATGAATTAATATAATTTTAAACAAAGGGCTTTACCACTTAAATTTGGCTCTATAGTAAATGTTGGAATGTGTTATTTACACACCCCAACATTTATTATAGAGCCCATTTTATTATAGAACCTTAAATTCAATAAAAGCTGCAGGCTGATAACAACGAAACTGTTATTTAGCCGGCAGCTTTTTGATTGGAGGAGCAATAAGTACAGTTTATTCTATGTTTCCGAATTTTTTAAGCAGGTATCGTTTTTTATATTTGAGTTTACTGAAACGGCCGATTTTTTGAAGTACATTGAAATTCACGGCACCGCCTACGGCTCCAACCAGAGGAATACCCTGAATAAACTTTGCGGTCAGGAGCGTATCGGAAAGAACTTTTGAAGAAGCTTTAATATATTCTTCCAAATCAAGGTCATCGCCTCTTAAATGATCTACACGGTCAGACAGAGCATCCAGTTCCTGGTTAACATCCCACTGCCGGTCTTCTTTCGTTAAAGCACCTTGAATTAAAAGCAGGATATAAGCCTTTTCCTCCGCCGTATTATAATCAAAACCATAACTTAAAGCAACTTCATTAATGGTCTTTAAAATAAGGGAGATAAAGATTGGAATATCAGGAAGCCCGATACCTAAAACTCCCAGTACGCCTCCTTCCAGTATGGAAAATGAGGTGTTAAGGGCATTGGAATAAAGAGAGGGCTTATCAAGTCTTTTAATTGACATGTTGTTTAACTTTTTTTCAATGGCATAATCATTTATTTCAAATTCAAATTTTTTATTATCTTTATTATAGGTTTTTTCAATGTATTTGTTTCCCTTTTCAAAAGCTAACTTAAAACCTTTGTAAAATGCGGTTTCCAATGTAGTGCTGAGTTTTTCCGGAATTATATCCTGTAGTTTCTCCATCAGGGGAGATATTTTATTTTTCACAAGAGGGATTTCTTTGGTTTTTAAAAAAGATTTCTCTTTTCTGTTAATTTTATTCATCTGTTTTGCATAGACACGATCCATTTTAAATCCTTTCCCAATCAGGTCAGCTCATTTCATATGATTGAAGTTAAAATAATCTTTATGTTATTATATACCGAATCTAATTTTTTGTATAATACTTATTCACGATTTCATGCATTTTTATTTCTACCGGAAGGCAGGATACAGAAATTAAAGATGACAGTCGTTTTTTGAATACATATAGTTAAATAAAGTAGCGTGGCGGATTTCATCCTCCAGGATTTCCGTCATCATATTTATGTGAATTCTTGTCTGCATGGCATATAGTATCTGCCTGCTGTTTCCAATACCCAGCTGCTCGGCAAGAAGGGCTCTTTTAAGACCTTCGCAGTACGAAGCGGGACGGACAAAACGATTTGTATTCAGTTGTATGGCTTTTGTTTCCGTAATATCCTGATAGATCTTTGAGAACAGATGATGATGGCTGATTTCGTCATTTCTTATGCCGGTTATCATTTGCATTTCCTCTTCGGAGGGGGCTATTTCCGACATATAGGTGTAAAAGATATATTCTTCCTCATCATCGATTAAGGTATTCTGTATCAGTGCAAGTGCATTGGACAGATTTTCCGGATACCTGTAAATATTCATCGGATCTATATCTAAATTACCGTTATTCACCTGCTGTGTGTCAACAGCAGTGGGGTTAAACGTAAATGGAAAATAATAATCACGATATCTCAACCTTCTACCTCAAACTTACTGCATGCGATTTTTATTATAATATATGATAGCAGGAGAGGACAGATACTGTTTTTATAACAATATTAGCTCTTGGGTGTGAATGGATTTTTGATTGAAGCAAAGGGAAGCTTTGATCTATGGTGGATAAGAAAAGTATTGATTCATGAAGCAGTGTTATAGGGAAACTGCCGTGTACGGTATACCATGATGGTGGGCATATGTTTTCTAATCTATGTTTACGGTTAAGATTTCATACTGGCTGTTTACAATTACCCATAATTGGGCGTAATACTGCATTATATTCCATATTGCAACACCATGGAAACCGTATTCCGGTACCAGCTTAAGTAATACCTCCATTCTTCTTGCGTCTTTAAACCACACCACATGCTCCGTGGGACCGCCGTAGCCTGTGCTGGTATAGTAAAAATATGAAGCCAGCGCGATTTCATCATATTGAATGACAGCCCCTACGGTGCTGGCTAAATAGACAGCAGCATTGGTACTAAGGGAGTTAGCTCTGGAAACTCCCGGAATATAAGGCAGCTCCCAGTCATAACCGATGATTGGTATACCGAAATCAATTTTTTCCGGCTCAATCTGAGTTATGGCATAATCAAGTAACTCACGTATCGTAGCATACGGGGTAACGGAGGCTGGAGGGCCATAGGAAAAGCCCCATTCATAGGATAAGAGCAATATACCGTCAGCGATTCTGCCAAGGTTTGAATAGTCTATATTAATGATATCACCGGTAAAAGTTGTGGGGGTTAATGTGACAATAACCGGGTAGCCTTCACTGTTTAACCGGTTTGTTAAATTTTCTATATAATTTTCAACCAGGTTACGATCTTCCGGATTAATGTATTGGATATAAACATTAACGGCATAGTAGCCTTTTTGTTTTAATGTATTAAGTATATTATTTATTAACCTGTCCTGTACATCCGGATTATTTATAATACTGTATGCCACATCGGTACTGGATGCTCCCTGGAAGGATACGGTGGACATCAGCATGACCGGTGCAACACCATAATCCTTTGCTAATTGAATGATTTCCTGATCATCGATATCGATGAGGTCCCCTTCTTCCGTTGCCCTGTAATTAAATATGGTCAGATACGTAAGAAAAGGCAGGGTTTTTCTTAAAATATCTCTCCCGATGAAAGGGTATGCAAATCCATTTGTGGCCATTTTTCCATTTTTGCTGCCGTAACTGATAATTAAGGTCTCTCCCGGATAGATGTACTCTCTGTCTGAGAGAAACGGGTTGTTCCTCAGTAATTGAATTATGGTTATATCATGGGATTCTGCAATTCCCTCCAAGGTATCCCCTTCCATAACAGTGTATGTCTCTTGGGGATATGCAATCACCAGGGCCTGCCCTACAACCAGATGTTCAAGTTCTTCCAACCCATTATCCAGAATTAACCGATAAACAGAGGAACCTGTAGTTTCTGCTATGGAATCAAGTGTATCTCCCGGTTGTACAACATATATGTCCATTGGTGCCCCCAAACGAAGCTTTTGGTTTATTATATGTAACCCGGGATAAAGAGTGAATTAATCTGCTGTATTGGTTCTTGTGGGTTTCGCAGGTAATTCTGGTGGTTCACTGGTAATTCTGGCGGTTCACAGGTGATTTTAGCGGTAAGATTTAAGGGGGCTTTAATGTGGGACTGTGGGGCAGTTTTAGGGATAGGTTACATGTAGCTTTGTATTTTTGAGTTTACATTATCTGGTAAGGTGTATTAGTAATAAAGGTATCTATCATAAACTGATTGCCGCCGACCTCTGCAAATAGTATTCGCTGAATTAAGCCAGCTGCAGCGAATGAATTATGATGTAAGAAGTTAATATTGCCCACGTATTATATATAAGGTATAATAAAAGTAAAATAATACTAATTAAGGGAGGATTGTATGAACAGTGCATATTTTATATTACCATTTATAAATGCAATATTTGTAGGTGCATCCATAATAATTATGGTCCTATTAATTTATACTTTATTACTTGCGATAAAAGCTTTGCGTATTTATATTGGAAAAAACAGTTAATCAGATAAAGTACGGATGTAAAGTTATACTGTGCAGAAAACTGCACCATGTGCAATGCACCAGGGAGAATCTTTGACTATAATGAATTCAGGAGGTGATTAATATGGATTGGCAGAAAGGGATGAATGCCGCAGTAGATTATATTGAGAACAACCTGACAGGGGTAATAGAGCTTAAAACCGCTGCGAAATATGTGGGGTGTTCGTCCTGGGAATTCCAGCGTATATTTTCTTTTTTGGCCCATATACCCCTAAGTGACTATATACGTCAAAGAAAGCTTACACTGGCTGCACAGGATATCTGCAAGGGAAATACGAAAATAATTGATATAGCCATAAAATACGGCTATGAATCACCCACAGCCTTTTCCAGGGCTTTTGGTAAATTATTTGGAACAACGCCTTCAGCGGTGCGTCAGTGCGGTAGTGGTATCAATGCCTATCCTAGAATTACCTTTGAATTTATTGAAAAGGAGAAACTGAGGCAAATGAGCAAATTCAGTGAAAGAGGTTATGTTGTCAGGGAAAACGGTGCCGTGTATTTTACAAAGGATATGGACGAGACGGTAAAATGGTTTGAGGAAGTTCTGGGATGGTACGGAGATGTGGCGGCCAGAGATCGTAACGGAAAAGGAGAATATGGCTGTGTCTTTGATTACCCAAGCGAGGTGGCAATCGCACATATTACACCTTTTCGGGGCTTCCATCTGTTTGCAGGGGAACCTGCCAGCGGTGTGGCAGGATTTATGATGATTGACGGGATTGATACTTTACATCAATTCGTTAGAGACAATGGCTGGAGCCAGATATCTGAGATTAGCAGCCAGCCCTGGGGGGCAAAAGAATGCAGCGTCACCACGATTGACGGTTGTATATTACGGTTTTTTGAACTTGCCCCGTAGTGATTATAATGTAATAATACAGTGTTTATTAAGAAATAAATAGCCTGAACCGGCTTGTTCATCTTCTTATTTGATTCAGGACCATCTGCATATCGAAGGATGGTCCTGAGTTTTACTGCACAGGAATATTCAGGATCTTTTCAATCTCATACTCAGTATTAATAATAAACCACATTTGGGCATTAAAATTCATGATTGTCCAGATAGATAAACCCTGCAAACCATATTCCAAAACCAAGCCGGCTATCGCATCAAAACTTCTCGCATCTTTAAACCAAATCAAATGTAGATCCTGTTCCTCGTCCGTATAAAAGAAATATGGTGCCTGAGCGGCCTCGTTGAATTGTATCACCGCCCCATGTTCTGCGGCAATCTGTATGGCACTTTCAGTGGTAACCGCATTTGCGCCGGAAGCTCCGGGTACATAGGGCAGCTGCCAGTCATAGCCTAAAGTGATAAGACCGATAAATATTTTCTCAGGTGGAATCATACCATCAATATAATTTAATAGATCACGTATTATATTAACAGGAGCAAATGAACTTGGGTAACTGTAGGAGGTTCCCCATTCGTAGGAGGTAAATACGATGGCATCTACCGATACAGCCAGCTTGGAGTAATCTATGGGTTCAAAGGTAACTTCCGGACCTTCAATATCATATTCAGGAGTTACAGTAGCTAAAACCCGATACCCTTCTGAATGTAATACTGATGCAACATAGCTTAGATTTTCAGCAATCTGGTCTATATTATCCATATTAATTTGTTCGATATATATATTGATGCCATAAAAACCTTTGCTGCTTAATAAAAATAGCAGATTATCTGTGAGGTTATTCAAAGCATCAGGATTTCTTAAAAAGTCATAAACCACTTCCCGGCTGCTTTTTCCCTGATCTGTATAGGTAGATATAAACATCATAGGGGCAACTCCATATTCTTTCGCCATCTGTATAATATCTGTATCATCCTCTGATATAATATTTCCCTCACTTGTCACTCTGTAATTAAATATAGTCAGATAGGATAAAAAAGGGAGAGTTTTTCTTAATATACCTCTGTCAATATAATGAAATGTATAGCCACTGGTTGCAATTACTCTGGATTTGACTGTCTGGTAGCGTATAACCAGGGTCTCCCCGGGATAGATATATTCTCTATCAGAGAGATATGGATTATTACGCAGCAATTCCATCAACGTAATCCCGTTTTGCTCGGCAATACTTTCCAAAGTATCACCATCCTGGACTATATAAACCGATTCAGGCGGGACAATTACAATTGTTTGGCCGATTACTAAATCGTCCGGATTCATGATTCCATTTTCCAGTATGAGACGATCAACCGGAATATTGTATAAATCTGATATTGAATTAATGGTTTCTCCAGGCTGTACAACGTGTATGGTCATGAGAGCCTCCAGATGATTCATTTGTTAAATTATATGTGAGGGAAAGAGGTTCATTACTATTTCTTTTTTATTTGGTTTAATAAGAGATATGTAGAAGGAATTTTGCTGATTATATAGAAATGTCAGTTCAAGATACCCGCCCCATTCACCATCGGCGGTCCAGAGGGAATGGGTATTGAGAGAGTAGCAATGAATCTAACAAATATAGGCTCAGCCTGGCGGCTGAGCCTAAGTTAATATACGAAATTTAATTACAGAAGCTATAACTACAATATTTTAATATTTGCTTGCATAAGTCACTAAAGTTGTAAGAACCCAAATTGAAACACATAATTGATATCCTCCTTTTAGATTGCTATCTCTTAGGTTACAATAGAATTGTAACATATTCGTAACATAATTGTAATATTTAATCTATGGAAGAATAGGGGATATATGGATGGAAAATAAGTGGAGATAATCTGCACGTAAAGGCATAATAGGTGTTAATAATTTTACTGTAGGTTAAATGTATGAGCTATGTAATTAGTAAATATGAAGAGGAGCCATCAAAAATGTGCAGATACGTTCAT
>JAEZSL010000070.1 GCA_023443925.1 Bacillota bacterium
GCTGTATCTGTTTCCTGCAATATCCTTTCGGATTATTGGTATATTCACATTCAGCCGGTCAAGGGGAAATCGTAATCTCATTTTCATCAAACTTATTTTTTATGTCTTCCAGCAGTTCACATTTTAACGTCCAGAAATTTTCTCTTTGCGTCCATACCCTCACTCCGATATTAATGCCTCTGGGGTCAAAACCATTTACAAATACCGATATTTCCCGGTCTTTTAGTACTTTTTCATGACTGCCTGCTATATCTGTTAAAAGATCCTTTACTTTCTTTATATTCTCCGAATAATTAATCATTACCGTGATATCCAGTCTGCGTACCGCTTCATAGGTTACATTTATGATGTTGGCATTGGAAAGAGTTCCATTAGGCATGACTATCAGCCGGTTATCAAAGGTTAGCATCTTGGTATAAAAAATGTCAATGGCAGTTACAGTTCCCTCGTTGGTACCGGTTATTATATAATCCCCGACACGGAAAGGTTTAAGTAATAATATCAATACACCACCTGCAAAATTGGATAAACTGCCCTGCAGGGCCAGTCCGATACTAAGACCTGCCGATCCGACGATGGCAACAATCGGTGTACTTTCGATACCGATGATACCTGTTATAATAAATACCGCCAGCATGATATATAGACCTGCCCGGATCATAGCAAGGAGAAATCCTGCCACACTGATTTCCATTTTCGTTCGTCTAAAATATTTCTCCAGAAGGCCGGTCAGAAAACGAATCAGCTTCTTTCCGACTACCACAATTATAATAGCAAAGATAATTTTCAGGATAAAGTTAAGGCCTTCTTCGACGATTCCCTTAATACCATTATTAAAATAGTCATTCAATATAGTTTTGATATTACTAATACTGTTTCCATCCGCTCCGGCTTCCAGTACAGAAATGCCGGAATAAAAAATATATTTCATAGTTATCCTCACCTCTGTTCATGTTATCTGATGTTTGATTTTTATTTTAGTTTACTTTTTATTTTTAGCTTACTTTTATTCTCAGTTTACTTTCTATTTTCAGCTTACTTTTATTATTCAGTTTATTTTATATTCATATTGCTTTTTATTCAATTTACTTTTATTCGGCTTATTCTCAAATAATTCTTTAGTCTACTTTTTATACAACTACTTTTTATTCACTTGCTTTTATACTCTAACTCTTACTTCACTTACTCTTTTTTACTTTATGCTTAAGGCCATCTTCCGCCCCTATGCTGCTATGTTCTTCTGTGATTAACGGCACACAGGTAAATACCGCGATTCCCAGCGGAGGTACTACCAGGCTGATAGAATCCTCTCTGCCGTCCGTTTCCAGTCTGCGGGACTGCTTCAGTCTGGGGTTCACATTACCGCCTCCGCCGTACTGCTCCCTGTCACTGTTAAAGATCTCTTTATATTTACCGGAGAAAGGCACCCCAATACGGAAATTCTTATATATCACAGGCGTAAAATTACAGATAATCAGTAAGGTTTCCTCCGCTTTTTCCGTTTTTCTGGCAAAAACCAATATACTGTGATCCGCATCCATACAGCTGAGCCACTCAAATCCATTCTCTTCATAATCCAGTTCATAAAGGGCCGGATAAGAACGGTATAATTTATTCAGCTCCCTTACATAGCGGTTCATTGCTCCATGCTGCTCTGTTGCAAGCAGCTCCCATTCAAGACTTTTCCCTTCATTCCATTCGGCAAACTGGGCAAAATCCTGTCCCATAAATAAAAGCTTCTTACCCGGATGGCACATCATAAACCCATAAGCCGCTCTGAGATTCGCAAACTTATGCTCTGTGATACCCGGCATTTTATTTATCATGGAGCCTTTTCCGTGTACAACTTCGTCGTGGGATAATACCAGCATAAACCGCTCGCTGTATGCATAAATCATACTAAAAGTAAGTTCGCTGTGACGTCCTTTACGGAATAAAGGATCACATCGCATATAATCTGTGAAATCGTTCATCCAGCCCAGATTCCATTTCATATCAAAACCGAGTCCCTGATCACCCACATCCTTCGTTACTTTCGGCCAGGCTGTAGATTCCTCTGCAATTAATAATGCTCCGTCCACTCTTTTTTTAAAAATTGAATTGAGATGTTTTATTAATTCCACTGCTTCCAGATTCTCATTGCTGCCATAGATATTGGCAATCCATTCACCGTGCTTTTTACCGTAATCCAGATAAAGCATGGAAGCCACAGCATCCATCCGGATGCCGTCCGCATGGTATTTTTCCGCCCAGAACAAGGCATTGGCAATCAAAAAATTGGATACCTGGGGTCTTCCGTAATTATAGATTAAGGTACCCCAGTGTGGGTGGGCGCCTTGCTTTGGATCTTTGTGTTCGTACAGGCAGGTCCCGTCAAAGTCAGCAAGACCGAAGGTATCTCTTGGAAAATGCGCCGGTACCCAGTCCAGTATAACGCCGATGCCCTGACCATGCATATAATCCATAAAATACATAAAATCTTCCGGTATACCATAGCGGGCTGTGGGAGCATAATATCCGGTGACCTGGTAGCCCCAGGAACCGTCAAAAGGATGTTCCATCACCGGCAGGAGTTCCACATGGGTATAACCCATATCCTTAACATAGCCGGCTATCATAGGTGCCAGCTCTCTGTAATTATAAAATTCCCTGTCTTCACCTTGATCCGGTTTTTTCCAGGAACCTAAATGCAATTCGTAAACACTAACCGGACGGCTGGCATAACAGAACTCTTTTCTGTTTTTCATCCACTCCGCATCCTTCCACTCATATCTGTTTATATCCCAGGTAATGGAAGCATTATTCGGCCTTAACTCAGTTCTGTTTGCATAGGGATCGGCTTTTAAAACCGTCAGGCCGCCTTTTATTTTGATTTCATATTTATAAACCTCGCCTGTCCCAAGTCCCGGTATAAATAATTCAAATACACCGGAATCATGCAGCCGTCTCATGGGATGGCGTCTGCCGTCCCAGTTGTTGAAATTACCGGCAACACTGACCCTGACGGCATTGGGAGCCCAAACGGCAAATAAAACTCCCTTAATCCCCTCCGCTTCGGTAATATGGGAACCCAGTTTATCGTAAATATTATAGTGGATTCCGCTTGCAAAACGGGTCAGATCCACAGGATCAATAATCGGTTCAAAGGAATAGGGATCCGAAATCTCTTCCCTTGTATCATTATCATAGGTAATAAGATAAGTATATGGAACTACTTTATTCCCGGGAATCAGTACGGAAAAAAATCCTTCTTCCTCCACACGGACCATGGGATATTCAGCTTCGGTTTTTGTTAATTTAACCAGTATCTGTACAGCTGTAGGTATAAAGGCATTAATGAGAATACCCTGTTCCACAGCATGAGCACCTAATACTCTGTGGGGATTATCATGTTCTGAATAAACAATTGCTTCAACTTCCGCCTGATCCAGAAATTCATAAAGTAAATCCTCCATATACATCTCCTCCAGTTTCAATCCGGTTACTGTTCAAGCTCCTGCAAAAAGCAGCAATTCCGTGAATAATAACACAATCTGTTCTAATTAAACCTGCCAGATTACAGTATATCTATCCGATTATTCCAGATACCATTCATCCCTGCCGGAACTTTCCCCATCTTCTGATTTCTCAGGCATATACTTCTTAAAAACTCTCTCCAGTAAAAAGGATAAAAAAAGCATCCATAATGCTGGTGATACCAATATTACTATGGGCATGATATAAGTACCCAGTAAGCAAACTGCTGTTATGATAACAAGAAGAATGGTAGTCGGAAGATGTCTCACTGCCATAAACAAAGATGTTTTAAAGAGCTGTTTCACTCCCACACTAAATCTTGAAAGCACCGGAAACATATAGATTGTCACACAGAGCAAAAGCAACAGCATCGCATTGAAGATACTTAACATGATAAAACCCTGATTTCCCGTCAAAGTGGTTGCAAATCTGCGGTCAAAGAATAATACCAGATATAACAGAGTTATCAGCACACCTGATATGAGCCCGGTTTTTAAGTTCATTTTAAATGAGTGGAAAAATTCACGTACCAGATATCCCCGCTCTCTTCTGATTACCTTTACAACCGCATAGTACAACGAAGCAGTTGCCGGTCCTATGGTAACCACCGGTATACAGCAGATCAGCCATACAAGACTGATTATAATTATATCTACAAACTTACTTAAGGCGGTAAAGAAGCCATTATCCATATTAAAAAAATTACCCATCTGTAATCTCCTTTATCCTAAATATGAGAGGTAACTAACTCTACATTACCCTCTATGCAGTAATC
>JAEZSL010000083.1 GCA_023443925.1 Bacillota bacterium
CTATTCCGAAAATGATTTGATTTCTAAGCTGGATATAGAATGCTTCATCACTATTAAAATCTATCCTGACGATCAAATCATCCACCTCCTGTTTGTTCGTTATATTTGTTATATCATCAGTATAACAGAATAAACCTTATTGTCAAGACAAACTTATATGACTATTCTCCCTTATCTTCTTTATTCTTTAAATAAATCCGTATTAAGGCTACCGATAACAAAATACATACGGAACCTAAAACTGCCAGCAGAATACCCATGGATGTTAACTTTGCTTTGTATTCTTCCGACTGCATCAGGGCTTCCGACATTACTACTTTACTGCCTTCCCTGCTTTTTACGTAGCGCTGCAGCGTTGCTTCCCGCCTGTCATACTGGTAGAATCCGCTCTCCCCGTCTTCATTCATTACGTAAAGGAGCAGAAAATCGCTGTCAAGATTATTGGAAGGAGTAAATGCCGTTACCGTTTCAGAATCCAGTATCAGGGAAGTTTTTATATAACCATCCGGTATAGCCGTATCTTCACCCGGTACCAGTACACGGTAACGATAACCGTTTTGGATATATAATTCATCACCATTCCTGATGAGTACCAGTTTACCGATTTCGGCAGATTTATCTGTAATATCATTATATTCCTCTGATCCATTATCCTTGTCAGTCTCACTCTCAGCAGTTTCATTTAATTCATCCGTTTCCTGGGAAGCTGCTTCCTGTCTGACGGCAGTTATAATATATTCTTTTACAGCACCGGATTCTGCCTTAACTTTTATTCCCAGCTTATTATTACCCACTGTCAGTTTTTCATTACCATCTATGGTAACATCCGCATTTTCATCTTCCGCCACCGCACTTAGTACCAGTTTATCTTCCTCATATTTTAAATCTACCGTGTAACTGGTAATCTTCTTATCAAAAGCGGGAGATAATTTTCCCGGACTTACCTTTAATGATTTCAGTTCAGCATTATCTGATGCCGACTTTGCCGCCGATACCTGGATTTCTATACTGTTACTGGAAACGGACATATCGGTGCCGGACTCTAATTCATATACCTCCGCTTTGTCCTTAATGGATATTTCACTTATTCCCATGGTCTTTGCCTTAAATTTCATAATATATTTTCTGGAGCTTTCCTGATTAACCGAATTCTTATCAGTTAGTTTTAATAAACCTTCTCCTCCGGCAATATAAGAGGCATCGCTTTTAAATTCCAGTATATCTGCATTATATGTTATATATGCTTCAAAATCTCCTAACTTAGAATCGGAAGTTATGGTCAGATATACCGTAATATTCTCACCGACCTCAGCCGACTCCGTACTTGAACTTAAGGTTATGGTTGCACTGGCTGCCAGACAGGTTATTCCGGGCAAAAACAGTATGCTTAAAAATAAGGCGGTTATGATAAGTTTTCTTAAAATATTTTTACGGATTTTCATTCTTTTCTCCTTTAACATAAGTATTCCTATGAGTTTCTTCGGGTATTCGTATTCATGTGAGTATATAAAAGAACCTGACTAAACCCTGATTAATGCACTTTTATGAAATTTTTAATCATAAGTGCTTTCTAACAAAGTTTAGTACAGGTTCTTGCTTTACCTTATACTTATTGAACGGGTTCTCTTACTACCTGAAGCAGATAGTCCCGTATATTACCGTTTTCTGCGGTAACCGTAATCATAATTTCATTGCTGCCATCCTGTAAAGGAATTCTTCCGGCTCCGGATACAATAGCCTTTTTGCTGACTGCCGCTGCAGTTATGTTAATTTCAGCAACGGTTGCATCAACAATCAGGAAATAGTTCTGGTCTTTTGTTAAATCAAAAGTCGGGGTCAGACTGTAACCGTCAACTTTTAAAGTTTTCAGCCAGTTATTAGGGTTATAAGCCGGCTGCGGCAAAGGTGAAACTATCTCCGGCATATTTAAATAAACCGGTATAGAAAATACAATAGGATTATCTGTCATAACACTATATGCACTAAAAGTTTTTTTTGCTTCTGCATTGGGTGCCTCTATATTCGCCATATACTGATGGGAGAAGGTAGAGGTAGGTGTCATATTAAATTTCTGCAGATAGGTTGTATTCTGTCCTCTTTTTATGTAATTGCTTCCGATTATGAAGGCACCGCCTACTATGGCATCATAAGGGTTGTCCCAGGGTATCAGATATTGTGCATTTAATGACTGGTCCGATACACCGTTTTTGGCATACTTTAGTCCGTTTGCCACAGCACCTCCGGCAGCTGTACTATTATAAGCTCCAATATTATAAAAATTATACAGACCTTCCAGTCCTGATACGGTTCCGGAAACACTGGAACTTAAGGTGGTTGTTCCAGTTACTACTTCCTGTTTTACCCGGCTGGCCAGATGATAGGGGCTGACTCCGGAGTATACGGCGGCATCCATAAAGGTCTGTGAATAAGTTTTGTCTACATAGGTACCGGTATCATCTTCATAGTTATAGGAACTGTTATACAGCGGAGTATTGTACAGGATTCCTTCTACACCCGTTACATTCTGGTATTCGGTTTTATAGGTCAGAAGTTCAAACTGGAAGATGCTTTTATCATTCAAAAAGTTTCTTGGGTCTATATAATATTCCAAAGCCTCTTTTGAGGGGGTAACCCAGGTAGAACCGTCAAAGGGAATGAAACTGTCCGTAGACCAGTTATAAGCTCCGGTTCCCAATGATTTCCACTCAACGCCCTTACCGTTGGAGATTAAGTTAACACCCAGTGTACTCTCTTTTAAGATCACCGTATTCCAATCGAGTCCTGTCTGAAATGCCTCAAAGACCCAGGTGGGATACATACTGTGCAGCTCTCTTAAATATGGCTTATAGCTTTCCGGAAATCCCTCGGCATTCAAACTGTTTTCGAACTCTTCATCCGAGAGTATTTCTGCCGGCGGTGTGGGAGTGTTGGTGGGAACCGGGGTATTCGTCGGGGTTGGAGTTATGGTATCACCCGGTGTCGGGGTAGAACCCGGCGTCGGGGTAACCGCCTGAGTAGGGGTAGGGGTTACGGTGGGTTCCGGTGTCACAGTAGGCGTCGGTGTTGATGCAGCGGTTGCTTTTTTAAATAAAACCTGATTACCTGTAATATAACCGCTGTATGTAACCTTGCTTACGGTGAAGGATGCCTGAAACCACTTTTTGCCTTTGGAATCTGTTACTTCCTTCGTCAGCGTAATTTCTTTTTTATTACTTAGGGTTACAGCCGCTCCTTTTTTATTGGTGAGATACTTATAACTGTCTCCGGCACCGGTCTTAAATTTCACTTTCTCTTTGCTGTTAACCGTAGCTTTAATGCTTTTTGTTAAGGTTAATTTAACGAAATCACTGAGTATATAACCGGTTTTTGTCTTACCGCTTACCGTATAACTGATGCGGTACCACTTTTCCGAATTTTTTATTACTTCATTTAAAACGGTGACTTTCTGGTTTTTAGGGAGAGCGGTTAATTTCGTACTGGTTGTTGAAGCCTTCTGTCTCACATTTACATTAGTGGCATTAACGGTACCGGCTATCTTATAATCTGCCGAGGTCTTGTCCGTTGTATCTGCGGGTGTCGGAGTGGTTGTGGGCGTAGGAGTGGGGGTTATACTTCCCGATGCTTTTACAAAGTCAGTCATTACATAACCTTCTGTTTTTTTTCCACTATAGGTAAAAGATATTTTATACCAGCCGTTTTTTTCACTTAAGATAGATACTTTATCGCCTTTTTTTAAAAAAGCATAACTTCCGTTAACTGCGACTTTATCGTTAGTAATTGCAGGACCGGTACGGACATTTAAGCTGGTTGCGGTGACTGTGCCGCTTACTGCGGCCAATGCTGCGGGCGATTTTACGGTAATCCCATACGGGCATATCAAGACCAGACACAATATCAGTACTATCCATCTATAGGACCTATGCTTTTTCATTCCCTGTTTCCTCCTGAGGCTTATCGGTTAACCTGATTGGCACACAAAGCAATGGTTTCCTGAATTGGACTTACATAACTTTTTATTATTCTGGAATTTCATTGCATTTTTTCATATATTATGAAATACTTATGGCACTTCTGTGACAATTTAGATAATATTTGTCAATTTATCAAGTAATTAGGAGAATGTTATAGCTTTTTCTTCCATAAACTTTTTCTTATAAAAACGTGA
Source organism: Bacillota bacterium (assembly GCA_023443925.1). Next base: position 4,166 of record JAEZSL010000083.1, read on the forward strand.
GGCAGCAGTCTTCACTGCACCTTGAAAGCAGTACCTTCCACACCGGAAATCTCATATAGAAATTAATTACCTAAATCAGCTTCAGCAGGATATTTTTGAAAAAAACCTGGCAGCGATCTTCCCTCGTATGAAATAAAACATGCCCCGGCGGCGGCCAGGGCATGTTCTCTAACATTATTATTTTAGTAAAAATAGGATTTCAGACCTCGTCAATGGCTTTACCGATATCCTGCCTCATATATTTGTTTTCAAAGGTAACCCATCCGGCTGCCTGGTAAGCATTCTTTCTGGCTGTTTTTAAATCCGCACCGGTAGCGGTAATGCCTAAGACCCGTCCGCCCTTTGTCACAATACCTTCCGCCGTTTTGCCGGTACCCGCATGAAAAGCGTAAAATCCCTTCTTATCTTTAAAGCTGTCAAGGCCTTCAATCAGAAAACCTTTTTCGTAATGTTCCGGGTATCCGGCTGAAGCCAGTATAACACAGACAGCCGCATTCTCTTCAAATTCCAGATCAAGTTCGTCTAATTTACCGTCAATACAAGCTTCCATTACTTCAAGAATATCATTATTCATTCTGGGAAGTACGACCTGGGCTTCGGGATCACCGAATCTGGCATTGTATTCTAATAATTTCGGACCGTTCTCCGTTAACATAAGACCAAAAAACAGAATTCCGGTAAACTCTCTGCCTTCTGCCTTCATGGCAGCCATGGTAGGAAGGTAAATGTTTTCCATGCAAAATAAATCTATGTCTTTTGTATAAAAGGGACTAGGTGAAAAAGTACCCATACCTCCCGTATTCAACCCTGCATCCCCATCTTTAGCCCGCTTATGATCCTGTGCGCTGGTCATGGGTTTTATGTGAATGCCGTCACAAAAGGCCAGTACGGATACTTCCCTGCCGGTCATAAACTCTTCCACCACAAGGCGGTCCCCGGCAGTCCCAAACTGCTTATCCAGCATTATGGTTTTGACTCCGGCTCTGGCTTCTTCTAAATTACTGCAAATTAAAACACCTTTGCCCAGGGCAAGCCCGTCGGCTTTCAGCACCACCGGATACTCACAGGCTTCCAGATAGGCTATGGCGGCATCCGGAGCATCAAAGGTTTCATAGGCAGCTGTGGGAATATTATATTTTTTCATCAGGTCTTTTGAAAATACTTTAGAGCCTTCAATGATGGCTGCATTTTTTCTGGGACCGAAAACTCTTAAGTGATTCGATTCAAAAATATCTACCACACCGGCTACCAGGGGATCATCCGGTCCAACGATGGTTAAATCTATTTCTTTTTCTTTGGCAAACCCGGCCAGTTTTTCAAATTCCATCACACCAATGTCCACGCATTGGGCATATTCTTCAATTCCGGCATTGCCCGGGGCACAGTATATCTGATCTGCCAGTTTACTCTGAGCTACTTTATAAGCCAGGGCGTGTTCTCTGCCTCCGCCTCCGATTATCAATACTTTCATGAATGCTCCTTCCTTTCCGATCCGGTTGTAATAAGGTTAATCCAAAGACCTGCCTTTGTATTCCATTACTTATATTCTCCGGTAATAAATACCCGGTTATTCTCTATCCGTAACCTATTTTCCGCTATCAATCCAATGGCTTTTGGAAGTATACTCCATTCCGCTTCTTCCATAACTCTTTTCTGCAAAACTTCCGGAGTGTCGTCATCCCTTACTTCCACTGCTTTCTGAAGAATAACCGGCCCCGTATCCGTACCTTCGTCAACAAAATGTACCGTTGCACCGGTCAGTTTAACACCTCTTTCCAGTACGGCTTCATGAACTTTAAGGCCATAATATCCGGTACCGCAAAAAGCAGGTATCAGAGAGGGATGGATATTAATTATTTTATTACGGTAACTTTTAATCAGTAGTTCCGGTATAATAACCAGATATCCCGCTAATACGATAAGATCCACTTTCAGGCGGTTAAGCTCTGATAAAAGAACCTGGTTAAAGGCTTCTCGGCTGTCATAAGCCACTGGAGATATTACAGAGGTTTTTATACCGTGCTTCCTGGCCCGCTCCAGAGCATACACCTCATTTTTGCTGCTGATAACCACTTCTATTGCTGCATTGGTTATCCTGCCCTGCTCAATGGAATCGATAACAGCCTGGAGATTGGTGCCCCCTCCGGATACTAAAACTGCGATTTTTAACATAGGGTAACACCTTTCTCACCGGCTTTGATTTCACCTAAAACATACGCAGTTTCTCCGGCCGACTTAAGTAACCCAAGGGTTTTATCAGCGTCCGCACTGTCTACGGCAATCATCATGCCAATTCCCATGTTAAAGGTATTGTACATGATTTTTTCTTCAATGGAACCATCGACGGATAACATGTTAAAAACAGAAGGTACGGTATATCTGTCTTTATAGATTACCGCATGAGTGCCTTCACACAGCATCCTGGGAATGTTTTCATAAAAACCGCCGCCGGTAATATGGCTGCAGGCTTTAATGGTCACCCCGCCGGTTTTCACTGTCTTTAAAGCATTTACATATATTTTGGTGGGAGTTAATAAAACCTCACCCAGCGTTGCTCCCAGTGATTCATAATACGTATCCAGGGCTTCCCTTTTCATATTAAAAACGTTCCGTACCAGGGAATAACCATTACTGTGTATGCCGGAAGATGCGATTCCCAAAATCGTGTCCCCGGGTTTTAAATTGTTGCCGCTGATGATCTGTTTCTGATCTACAATACCGACTGCAAAACCAGCCAGGTCGTATTCATTTTCCGGATAAAATCCGGGCATTTCCGCTGTTTCACCACCGATTAAAGCGGCTCCTGCCTGCTTGCAGCCTTCTGCCACTCCGCTAACGATGGAGGCAATTTTTTCGGGTTCATTTTTTCCGCAGGCAATATAATCCAGGAAGAATAAGGGTTCACCACCTGCACAGGCGATATCGTTAACGCACATAGCCACACAGTCTATACCTATGGTATCATGTTTATCCAAAAGGAAGGCCAGTTTCAGTTTCGTTCCGACTCCGTCAGTTCCGGATACCAGGGTGGGCTGTTCCATATGTTTAAAACTTTCCAGTGAAAATGCACCTGAGAATCCGCCGATTCCGGTCAATACCTCACTCCGCATGGTTCCCTTAATATGTTCCTTCATAAGTTCAACCGCTTTATAACCCGCTTCAATATCTACTCCTGCCTTTTTATAATCCATGATAAATCCTCCTTAAAGATTTTCGTTGTTTATACCATCCAAAGTACCTGCTGCGGCAAAACTGCCCCAGTAAGCATAATTTTAATCCAAACACTGAAACTGCAAAACTGTTATCTACTATTTATTTTATCATAACCAATATTATTTGTCCTGATTTTTGATTTCATTATTTTCTTATGCTGTTTATAAGTTCAGTTAATAAAAGCTCTCCAATCTATTAGTATACAATATAAATAATCTTCTGATCATACACGTGTATGAAACTAAGACAACTCTTAATGCCTTATTTCGTGTTTAAAATCAATTGACTCCTAAGGAAAAATGTATTACAATATCACTTGAATGAACGGTTCAGTTAAAGAGGTGAGTGTAATGGAAAATAGGATGAATTTGATATTTGATGCAGCCAGTCATCTGTTTATCAACAAGGGGTATGCACGGACACAAATGAAAGATATAGCAAAGGAAATCGGCTTATCAACCGGTATGCTCTACGTATACTTTACGGGGAAAAGAGAACTATTGAGTTTTCTTCTCAAAGGAACAATAGAACCAGCATTTGTTACAAAAGAGTTTGAACTGCCAATCCGTTCCGAACTATTCGAGTCTTTGGATAGCGAAATCATGGAAGCATTTGAACAAAATACAAAAGCATTTTCCTCTCATCTTAATGATATTACAAACTTTCCTTTGGAACAAATGCTGTCCGACGCATTTGATGTCATTTCTAAGTATGGAATCGGTTGTTTACTCATTGAAAAAAATCCTGATGACTTGGGGAAACTAACCGCTTATTATAAAGAGTACCGGCAGAAATTTTACAATCAGGTTCTATCGTATATCACACAGTACATTCAAAACGAAACTTTCCGTCAAGTTGAGTTACCGCAGTATGTTACACGCCTGATCATTGAAACAATGTCATGGTGGGGGATGCACATTACAAATGATGCTTTCGATATTCAAAAGAATATTCCTGTCGAAACAGCCAAAAGTATTTGTATGGATAACCTGCTTCACGCATACAAAAGATAAAATTTTACGGAGCATCTGCTCCGTAAAATTTTAATATTGCATTGAATGAATGGTTCAATTATTGAAAGGGGTAATAATTATTATGAAACTCAATTTAAATTCATTTGTCTGTATCGTTTTTTTTCTTATTGGAATGTTATCAGGATGTGGAGGAAAAAAGGCAACTGCTCTCGTAAATACTCTTACCTTCAATACCGGAGATTTTGAGAGCCTTCGGCTTGATTATGACGCAGAGGATATTCATGTTTTAGAAAGTGATAATGCCAAAGTGATACTTAAAGAATATATGAACGAGGATAAAGAGAGGTATTATGCCAGAACCACCGTCCAAAAAGGTGAACTGCTAATTACTGAAGGAGCGAGGCCAAGACGTTCCAGTTTTGAATCCTATATAGAAATCTATATACCGCAGGACTATACAGATAGCTTATCCCTGCATTCTACAAGCGGTACAATTACTTCGGAAATCGTCCTGAATTTATCAGGTGATTTCTGTGTTGATACAACAAGCGGCAAAATGGAAATTTCAAATACAAAGGCATCAAATATTAAGGTAACCAGTACAAATGGCAGTTTGGATTTTGAAAATATTAATGCAGACGAAATAAATATACACACTACAAATGCCACAACTTCAATGAAGCAGATAAACGGAACAGTCAATTATCAATCCAAAGGAGGAAAGCTAACCGCCTCTGACCTTAGTGGTTCTGGCTCTTTTAACGCTTCCGGTGAAGGCTCTATAGAAATTCTCTTTGCCAATGTAACAAGCAATATTTTCGCATACTCCAAAAATGGAACGATTACGATAACGCTTCCAAGTGGACTTGATTTCATATTTTCAGCTACAACCAAAGAAGGTTCTATCGATACCTCTTTTGCAGACCAGCTTGCAACTGCGGATAACACCGCCGCGGGAACCGTTGGCACAGCTCCTGAAATAACCGTAGAACTGGAAACCCGAAATGGGGATATCAAAGCGGTAAGGTGACGATATGAAAAAAGACGATAATAAATCAACAAGAAAATTAATTCTGCTAATTGCTGTGTTTTTTTCTCTGATGATTGTTTTAAGCCTGATTTTTCTCCCTTATATCAATCTTTTAACAGAGCCGCAAACACAGCAGAAATTTAGGGAGTGGGTTACTTCTTTCGGTGTAGGGGGCTGGCTTCTTGTTCTCAGTATTCAAATCAAACCACTATTAAAGAATGTTATCTATGCGGTACTTACAGGCAAGTGCCCTCTTTTCAGGTGTCCATCAGCACCTACAGGAACGTTTGCACATTTGCTGTAAATATGTGCGGTACGGAAAAGCAAAGAATTATCGGTATACAATTATTAAGTAGAATGAAGTCCGCTTTATTATTTTAATTATAAAGCGGAAAGAAGCTGCAAAAAGGCGGGGTACCCCGCCTTTTTGAATTCCATTAAAATTATTATCTGGTTTACCGAATAAACAGATCAGGAATAATTTCCTTACTTCTTACATCTCTTTTAAATAAGCTTCATAACCGGTCTTTGCCAGTTTCTCCGATTTTGCCTGGACACTTTCTTTAAGTCCTTCCGCGTAGGCTTTAATGCGTTCCAGCAGTTCAGGATCGGAAGCAGCCAGGATTTTAGCAGCTAATATACCGGCATTTAAGGCTCCATTTATGGCTACCGTAGCAACCGGTATACCACCTGGCATCTGTACGATGGAGTACAGGGAATCAACTCCTCCTAAGGATTTGGTCATAATCGGCACACCAATTACCGGCAGGGGGAAAATCGCTGCTGTCATTCCGGGCAGATGTGCTGCACCACCGGCTCCTGCAATAATAACCTTATATCCTTTTCCTTCTGCTGACTTGGCATAATCATAAAATACATCCGGCATCCTGTGGGCAGAGATAACTGTAATATCATATTCTACCTTTAAAACGTCCAGTACTTCTGCTGCCTTACTCATGATCGGAAGATCAGAATCACTTCCCATAACTATTCCAACTTTTGCTGCCATTGCTTTATCCTCACTTTCATTGTCTGTGCCAGGTTATTGCTTTTTCAAATCGTTCACATACCTTTCGATTTACAATTACCCGAGTCTATATGATACCAGGAACTAACCATATTGCATTATTGATTCCTGATGATCTGCTGCCATTATCTGCTGTAAGTGATTTCTGTCTAATTGCCTGTTTTATCTTAAAATCTGTTAAAATTAAATTCTGCGTTATTTTAAACATTGAAGAACTTCCTGCATATCGGATATTTTCTTTATACAGTAAGAAATGCGTCATTTAACCGTTCCGTACCGGGCAGTATGAATCTTCCGTCTTTTATGATGGTAATGGTCTCCCCATTCTTTTTATAGACAGTGATTTCCCCTAGTTCATCATAAGGTATGGTTATATCCGTATGGCAGTTAAAATAAGCCTTGTCCAGATCTGTCTTTCTCAAAATAGAAATTTCATTATCTTTTGCTGCAATCCGTTTTCCATCCGGATTGTAGAGTTCCAGGTCTTCACTCATCTTATAGCAGGTATCCCCCACTGCAAAATGCGGTCCGGTTTTTTCTGCAATCAGTATAGGCAGTTTATCGGCAATCTGATACTTTTGCGCCATAACGTAGGCGGTTGTGTTCGTCCCGATGGCAAATTCACCAATAGGAAGAGTATCCTGATTATACATAAGATTCTCTTTCACAAATTGTTTGTTTTCTTCCTCGGATTCAAAGTTTCCACAGGTATAGGTGCTGATTTTTCCATCCTCAAAACTTAAGCATAAATCGATATATTCCAGTTCATTTAAATAGACCTGGGTTACATGAAGAACACCCTTGGTACCGGTTAACTTAGGTGAGGTAAAGACTTCGCCTACCGGAATATTAACATCTGCCGTACAGTTTTCAAATATGGTTTCTTTTGCCGGATCTGATAGTTCATACAGCATAACCTTAAGATCCGTCCTATTTTTACCGCTGCCGAGTATCCTTACATATTCTCCCTGATCCAATACATCAATAATAGATTGCTGTATTTCTTTATAAACCTGGTTATCCAAAGTATTTACTTTCACGGTTTCGGCAAAGATTTCGGTAAAACGGTCACCAATCTCCGGAATGGGATAGGCAATTATTGTAAAGCTGGTTTCATCACCTTTGATAAACTCATTGACGATTAAACTTGCATCCCGGTTATAGGACACATAGAGTTTCTGCTGTCTTTTATCCAGCTTCGTTACCTCTGCCTTATTTTCCGGCGCAAAATTCTTTTCTCCGAAAACCTCAATTAAAGCGGGTCCGGCATAAAGAGCCGCTTCGGTTTTATATTTCTCATAGGCCTTTTTAAGTGCTGCCAGTTTTCGTTCATTATATGCCTTATCCATATATAAACCATTATCAAACCTATGGTCGTAATCATACTGCTTATTTGGCCCGGTTGCGTGGTAACCGATTTTCAAGTGCTGCCTTTTATTGACACTGTTTACGGCAGCCCGGTATATAACCGGTTTGAGTCCCAGTTCTGCAAAGTATTCAATGGCATAACGAAGCATTCTTTCAAAACCCACATTATACCGTATGTTTACCGTGCCTTTTTTCCTAAGGTCAATTCTGGCATTTTCAAAGCCTCTCCGGTAGCCTTCCGTATAAGTAAATGCCATCGCCTTTACTTCCTCTTCCGAAAGACTGTTTAGAAATAAAGCGGTATTGATTTCATTCTCTCCGATATATTCACCAAACTGGTATAAGTATCTTAAATCCGTTAAATCCCAGTTCATAACGATATCGTTAACCAAAGACAGTTCGGGGTCCAGCAGTTCACGGATTCTGTATTCTTGCATCACTCCGGTATAATCACTGACAAAGTCATAAACCGCCCGTTTTATATCTTTATAAGTATAGTCATCTTCTTCTTCAAAATAATTATAGATTTCAATAAACAATTCCAGATAAACCGTAATATCCGATAGTCTGGATTCATAGGCATATGCAATCATCCCTCTTATTTCAGTATATACAAAGGACAGCAGCTTACCATATTTTTTCCCTAATTTGCCCACCGCATATTTCGGATTTGCATAACTGTTGTCATATTGCCCGGGAAGAATATCCGCATATAATTCCTGATTCAGTTTCTGTAATTCCGTAAGAGACAGTCTGCTTAACCGGCTGTCATTAATCAGCGTCACCAGTTCACTAATCTGCAGAATAAATGCGGAAACCTTTTCAAAATATTCCCTTGCCGGTTCTTTTACCGTTTGTTCTTTTAAAATCTCTTCAATACGTTCTATGGATAATTCATAACGTTCTCTGATTTCCTCATTCGCTTCTTTAAATAGTTCCGTATATTTCATATAACTCCAATCTGTACGCTACAGGCGTACGTATAAAGTATTCTTTAGACTATGATACCAAGCATATATTCTTCAGACTATGATACCAACCATATATAAAGTAAAAAAGACTATAAATAAGAATCCGTTTAGGACCATTCCGACAACTGGCGCCGTATAAAAAATCTCTTTTTCCCGGCAGCTTTTTATACCTAGTATAAATCCGGCTATGGACATAACAAATAAAACCATTCCGATTATCCCCAGTATCAATCCGCCGTTTCCTCCGGAAAGGCTTGATATAACTGATAGAATAATAAGGGCAAGTAAGGTTATTCCTCCGATTATTACCGAGATCAAACCCCTTATGGAATGATTTCTACCTGAAAATTTAAATACTTCCTTTTTTCGTTTTACCATACTCCGCTCCCATCTGCACAGCGGGGTGCAGGGTTATTCTATTATCTATCTCAACTTTTTGATAGCTTTTATGAATTTATGGCAGATAATAAAACAGATTCCTCCCAGTATACCGCCAAGTGTGTTCATAAATAAATCGTCCACATCAAAAATGCCGACTTTAAATATCAGCTGGATCAGTTCAACCGTAAGACTGAACTCTAGGCTTAATAAGGCTATATTTATTAATTTTCTGTTACTTCTACTAATAATAGGCAATACAAAACCAAACGGTGCAAATGCCAGCACATTGCCAAAGATATTTACAATAAAACTTTCTAATCCAAGTTCTTTCCGGTATAAGATGAATCGTCTTACCTCTTTAAATAATACCAAGTTATATCTATATTCATCCGAAATTATTGTTCGTCCATAACGTTCGCTAAAAAATAAAAAGTAAGCTAATAATATTATATATAATACAAACAGTACGCGACTTACTGACATAATGACTGTTTTGCTAATCGATCTCAATGCCTTTTTCCTCCAGTGTGTTTCCATATCCCAATCATTATAAATCAAATCTTTCATTACGTAAAGGGGTAATAAATACGCTGTTTAAAGAATAGTACATACAAATAAATGGAAGAATTCCGGTATTGTCTCCTTAAAGTCAGAAAAAAAGCTGCCGCAACGTCCATTCTTAGAATATTTTCTGTTACCAGACCGGAAGACAGCATTAAATTCTCTAAAAATTTGGTGTTGAAGCAGCCACTATTATTATTATTTATAAATGACATTACTATCTTTCATTAATTATTTGGAGTCAGATTTCTTGTGAAAGAGGTTACCTTATTACCTGAAAGATCTGTAACCGCATTATTTTCTGTGGATATAACCCGAAGTGTCTTGTTCATTTCCGGTGTTTCATTCAAAATTATGATTATCCTGTTATTATCAATATAAGAGTAGGAAGCATAATCCTTATTATTTTGCAGTACCTGAAAAGCTGAATTACCCTGCAGCGGTTCATTAAAGGAAATGGTGATGGTTACCGGATAAGTGTAACTAAAACCATTTACTACCGGAGTCATATTTTCTATCAGGTAAACCGATCCATAGTACGGATTCATTACAGTATATGAATTTCCATATCCTTTAATACCGCTTATAACCGTAAGATAATTGCCGCTCGTTGGTATATTTCCCTGTTTTAAGGTTAATTTAACAACCGCACTGCCGGTACCGTTTGTTAATTCCGCTGATAATACGGTTACTCCCGCTATACTGTAATTTGTTTTATTTTCTGCTGAAGCTTTATCCAGCCGGTTATTAAATTTGAGTATTACTTCATTATTGTCGGAGGGGGACTGGGTGATGGATACGGGTGCCGGTAACGGATTCTCGCTGTTTATAGTAAAGTCCACACTCATTATTATTAATTTATCTGCCGTATTATCAGCCGGAGAAACCTGGTAACCTTCCCAGTATCCAATTGAAACTTCCATCCAGCCCGTAAGTTTGGAGGAAGTACCGGACAGGGTATAGTTCACTTTTTTCGAATCCCCGGAATCTACTTCACCTTCAATACACTCCGTTTTATTGTTCACAAGAATCAGGCCCGGTGTCTGAATAGCACGGTCAAAGGTTGCGGTTAACCTTGATGTATCAGTACGTACCAATGAAAGTAATTTTGCCTGAGGTTCATACTTTCCGTCACACTCGTCATTATCATAATCCACAATTTCAATAAAAATCTGGTCGCGTATCATGCTCCAAGCCGCATCCTTCTCATTTTGTGCCGCAACTGCCGTTAATGTAACAATTCCTGCTTTCTTTGCCGTTACAACACCTTGTGAATTCACTGTAGCATAGGAGTCCTTGTCGATGAACCAATAGGTTTTTTCCAAGGAGTTTTCCGGTGTTATCTTACTATTGAAATCGTATTTTTCCCCTGATTCAATTACATGTCTTAAGTCTCTGTCTTCTCTTGCATTTGTGATTTCAATACGTTCCGCTGCTGCTATAACCGTAATCCTGCAATACAGATTAACGGTTTTTTTGTAAGCAAATGTGATGCTGCAGCTGATGTTGGCGGTTCCCGGTCCAACGGTGGTAACCATAGCCGTTTTTCCATTCTCGGACGCCTTAACAATTGCTGCTTTCTCATTTGTTGAGTACCATTTTATTCTTTTCGCATAGGTGCTTAAGTTTCTTATTGATAATTCAAATGTTTTGTTACTGCCCGTCAGAGTTTTGCTCGTGGCAGACAATGCCGGCTCCTTATAATCGGCCCAGGTCAGGTGTTTACTGGCAGCATCTGAATTACGGAAGGAAATCATCGGAAGTAGAAGTAAAAAAATGAAGATGAAAGTCATTGCTTTAAAAATTCTTTTCTTCAATCGGATATCCTCCTATATTGTGATTACTCAACTATTTTATTTCCAAATTATGTCAGTTCCATGTCCAAAACCTTTCAATAATTAGTTTTTTATAAATTTTATAATGAGGCCTTTTCATTCCTTTACTATACCGATTACGGTGGTTTTTTCTTATAGTCCACTATCCTATGAACTTGAAAAAACCCGGGAAGGATTCGCTATATAATCCTTTCCGGGTTGTACTAAACATCCTTTATTAAGTTATGATATTCATGAAAGCATGAAATGGATGATTCTATCTAATCACATTATTAATAAGTAGGTGTAATATTTCTTGGTGTTACTACTACTTTATTACCGGACAAATCGGTTAAAGCGTTGGAGATCGTAGATGCAACCGACATAGTTACCCTGTTTACAGGTTGTTCCGCTAAGAAAATATAAATGGTATTGCCTTCTATAACAGAACTTCCGGCAAGATCCCTTCCGTTCTGAGTAACTGAAAAATCAGGTGTTCCTAATATTTCTTCATCAAAGGTTATGACAACCGTTGTAGGTTGAGTGAAAGCTATTTTGGTTATAATCGGAACTTTATTTTCATTTAAATAAACTGCGGTTTCATATTGCTCCATAGCCGTAAAGGAATCTCCGTAACCTTTAATACCTTTAATAACTACCGCATAGGTAGCCGTTACGGAAACCGCACCCGGATTCAGCGTCAGCTGAACGGCTGCACCGTTTACATTGTTCTCGATCAATTCCGCTTTTGCAACACTCACTCCTAAGATACTATAATTACCCCTGTTTTCTGCTGTAGTCTTATCCAGTTTATTATCAAAGAAGACTGTAATAATATTATAATCACTGGCAGACTGTTCTATCTTTTCCGGTGCCGGCAGTCCTGTTCCGGTAGTTCCGGTACGGTTTACAATAACTTCAGTTTTTTTACTGTCATTATTGAAATTATCTTTTACAAATCCATCCGGTACGGTTATGGTATAGGTGCCGTTTTCATCAAACTGTGCCTTATTCAGCACTACCGTAACTGTACTGTCCTTTGCTGTTGCAGTAAAATCAAGAGTCTTCTGTGAAAAGATATCGTTATTGACAGTAACCAGTTTAGAGGCAAATTTACCCGCATCACTTACTAAGACTACTGATTTATCATAAGTAAGGGCCAGAAGATAATTAACTGTTCCATTTTTTTCTTCCTTCGTAAGCTTATAGGATCTCAGCTGAGGTCCGGTTATACTTACGGTAAAGTTAACCATTCTGTCTGTTAAGTTATTCGCGGTCGTATCTGTGGTTTTTACGTTATAACTATCCCAGTAACCGATGGATACTTTTTGTGAGCCGGTGAGTTTGGCAGAGGTAGCATCCAGGATATAATTTACTTTTGTCTTATCGGTTTTGCTGACTTCACCGTCTAACATCTTTCCGTTACTTAAGATAATTTCACCGGGAGTCTTGATGGATCTTGAAAAAGAAGCCGTCAGTGTGTTATACCCCGTACGGGTTAAGCTCATTAATCTGGCCTGGGATTTCGGAGTCGTATCCGTTGTCACATAAGCCGTGATAATGGAGTTGGCAGGATAATTGCCTGCTTTATCCTTTAAACCGGAGAAAACAACGGCAAAGGTTTTATTCTCATCTGCAGATGTAATACTGGTCAGGTCAATCACCAGGGATTTACTATCTTCCGATTTTACATAATTCGTCTTGGTCTTTAACAGGCTTAAGGTGGACGCATCTGCAGTCTGTCCTGCTTTAACCAGGCTTACCTTAGAAACCGCCATATTGGTGAAATCCATGGCTTCACTGAATTCTACCGTGGCAATCATACCGGTGTCATCCACTTTATAGGCTTTGAAAAACGGTGGTGTTTTATCCACTAAGGCCAGATTCTTATAGTATTCCGTAAGAGCTGTTCCATTCGCTGTCAGAACGCTGTTTGATAAATGAAGCACATAATTGCCGTTGAACGCATTCTCAGAGGTTATGGTTAATACTTTTCCGTCGGCAGACAGGGCACCTTTTAAATATCCCAGCTTATCTGCCGCAATTCCATCTGCATTGGCAAGTGCTTTTATGGAAACACTGTCCAGGAGTTCTCCGCTGCTGCTAAACATAGTGGAACCGTTCATGGCCTCATCAAAGGTTATGGTTAATGTTGTAGTATCCGTAAGTAATGCGGATTTAACACCTGCCGATTTTGCCATAATCTGAATGTTAACAGCATCTCTAACACTACTGGTCGATGCACCGGCTTTCGTCTGGGAAGCCGTTGCCGTCAGTCGTACGATTCCAGGTTTTAAGGCCTGTACGATTCCCTTACTGTCAACCGTTGCAAAGGCTGTATTATCCACAGTATAAGTAATTAAATCAGTGGCATTGCTTGGTGTAACCACGCTGTTAAAATCAATGGACTCACCAACCGTCATAACAAAATTATTCATTCCTTCCGGAAGCGTATTGGTTATCTTAATACTCGTAGCCGGAATTTTAACCGTTACCTTGCAGTACGGACGAAGTATCGTTCCGTCTTTATATACAATCTTGTTCTTGATATAAGCGGTCCCTTTACCGACAGCTGTGACATATCCGGTTTTGGCATTAACGGTAACAATGCTTTTATTTGTCGTATACCAGGTGGTTGATTTCACCTTTGATTTATCCAGATTCTTAATGGATAAGGTAAATGCAGTTCCGATTCCGGCAAGTGTTTTGGATGCCAGGGATAAACTCGGTACCGTAGCAGCCATTGAAGTTATTCCGCTTCCCGGAAATACTGATGTGATCAAAAGGACAGTGAGTAAAAGCGCCATCCACTTCTGTATCCGTTTTTTCATTCTTCATTCCTCCTAATTTTATAAATTCCATTTTATAAGAAGCACCTACTGCTTCTTTGGTACCGGCTCTCTCAAACCTTCCCGTCAGCAGTACTCCGTATCTATATTATAGTATAATTCCTACATTTGTCAAAATTTTGTCTAATAATTCAATAAATGTTATATTTTTATTAAATTGCACATTTATTCCTTGTTAAATTCTTCTATTACTTGATATGATTGTCTCTCATGAGTTAACTCCAAGATAAAGTGCTGGCGCACTGCCACAATAGTGGTAATCTTCCTTCCTTAAGTGGGACATCCATATCCTGCCGGTCGGGTTTTTTTATTCCACAGGACGCAATTTCTATGAAATAATTAAAAGGAGCTGCAGTTCTCCGGCCGGTAAGCCAAAGAGCTGCTGCTCCTCCTAACGGATACCATATAAACACCCCGGTATCCGGACTTCATATAATTATTTTACTTATTTCTGAAGTAATTCACCTTATTTCAATCTCACACTAACACCCATGGCATACCGCAAGTCCACTTGCGGTACTGCCCAAATAAGAAGTGTGAAATGTCTTTTATTTCACACTAACGCCCATGGCATAAACCATCTGCTAACAGATGGTTTACTGCCTCAAATCAGGGTGTGAATTAGCACTTCATAATTCACACTATATCCATTTAAATTTCGGCTTTTATGTTAATTCGCTGGTGTTATATTATAAGTACCTATATCCGACAGATTGCCGAAGGCATCCGTAATACGGTTTGAACTTGTCGGTATAATTTCCATAGGCTGATTGGCGACGGGCTTGTCATCCAGCGTAATAATAATTCTTTTGCCGCTTATGATACAGCTATCCACCAGATCCACGCCGTTTTGCATAACCGTGAAACTGGCTGTTCCCAGTATAGTTTCGTTAAAGGTTATGATAATTTTGTCGGGGGAGGTATAAACTGCATTTCCTTTTCCCGGTCCCGCATTCTCACGCAGGTAAACAAAGGTTGTATAGGGCTCCATTACGGTATAGGAATTATGATAACCGCTGATACCGGATATCGTTATGCTATATCTCGTGGATTCATTCACAGAATCCGCCATAAGTTTCAGTTTTACCGTAGCACCGGTGGTTGTATTATCCGTCAGTTCGGCAGATTCCACTACTGCTCCTGAAACATTATAGTTACCTGCATTCTGTGCGCTGTCCTCGTCCAGTTTGTTACCAAAGGTTACAAAGATAACACTTGCATCATCGGAGGACTGTACCACGGCTCTCGGTCTTGGCAATGCGGTGGAGGAACCGTCGGCATTCACCAGCTTCACAGCTGTATCGATATTGGTATTACCATATTCGTCCTGTATGAAATCTTCCGGTATCGTAATGGTATAAGTACCTGCCTCATTCATATCACCTTTATCTAATACCACCGTAACAATGGTTCCGTCAGCATTAGCGGTATAGCCAATATAATTATCAGATGAGGATTTACCGCTGCTGACCAGTCTGGCTTTAAATTCTCCGCTGCGTTCAAGCAAGGTTACTTCTTTATTATAGAACAGTAACAGGTTATATACCGCTTCTCCGTTGTAGTTATCAACTGTAAACTGATAATCGATGAGCTCAGGCAGCTCGGTAATGTAAGTAAAGTTAACCTTCATGGTTACATAGGTGTTGGCCGAAGAATCGGAGGTATTTACATTAAAGCTATCCCAATAGCCGATTTGAACATCCTGCATACCGGTCAGCTTTGCAGAAGAAGAATCCAGCGTATAGGTAACCTGATAGGTATTTTTGTCATTTACAATACCGTTTATTGACATACCATTGCTTAACAATATATTACCAGGGGTCTGAATTGCCCTTGAAAACGTTGCAGTTAAGGTATTTCCGTCCGTACGGACTATGGAAACCACTCTAGCCTGGGCTTTCGGTTTCGTATCCGTAGCCAGGAATGCGGTAATACGGTCATTAGCAGGATAATTACCGGCTCTGTCTTTTAATCCGGAAAATACCACTCTAAACTGCTTATCCCTGTCTAAGGTTGATATCTGGGTTAGATCTATGCTTAAGGACTTGCTGTCGTCTGAAGCCTTGTAGTTGGCTTTCTGGCTTAATCTGCTGATGGTTGATGATTTCGCCGTTGCCGTACCAGATACCTGGGCCACATCTACAACCTTTAATCCGGAGAAATTCATCGCTTCACTAAAATGAATGTTTGCAATCAGTCCGGTATCATCAATAGTATAATTCTTATATGACGGTGCTTCCGTATCATACAGAGACAGTTCTTTATAATAATCCATTAAAGGCTGGCTGTCTTTTTTTGTAAGAATATTATAAGAAAACCGAATTCCATACAGCCCGTTAAAGTAACCGGAAGTACTAATCGTTAATATCTTGCCGTCTGAAGACAGACTGCCGGTTAAAGTACCTAAGCTGCTGGCGATTACACCGTTTTTATCGGATTTGGTAACTATGGAAATATTGCTTAAAAGCTTTTTATCCGCACCTAAAACGGTTTTCTCATCAATTGCTTCATCAAAAGTTACCTTTATGGTAGTCGTATCCAGAAGTTCAACACTGGTGACTTTGGCAGTCTTTGTAACAATCTCTAAATTAATGCTGTCTTTTATATCAAGAATGTTATCCAGATTGTTCTTATAGTCTTTCGGCTTTGCTAGTTTCGCCCTGGCAGTCAGCGTGACAAATCCGGGTTTAACGCCTTTTACAATTCCGTTGCTGTCAACCGTTGCAATTTCATTGTTGCTTATGGCGTAGGTAATAGAATTATCTGCATTGGCCGGAGTAAGTGCGCTGTTAAAATCATAGGTATCACCTACTGCAATGACCTGTCTGCTGTTATTGGCAACATCATCCTGAGCATTGCTGATTTTAATCGCCGTAGCCGGTATCTTTACCGTTACCTTACAGGCCGGCGTTATGACTTTACCGCTTTTATAGGTGATTTTACATTTTATGGTGGCGGTTCCTCTTCCAACTGATGTCACTTCTCCTCCGTTTACCGTCGCCACCTTTTTATTGGTGGATGACCAGCTGGCAGATTTTATTCCGGTTTTGGGCAGGTTCTTAATGGAAAGCTTAAATTCCTGGTTAATGCCGATTACCGTTTTGCTGTCCACAGACATAGCAGGCTTTGCTGCGGCAGAAACAAAGGCCGTATCAGCCGGAAGCAGGGGCACCGTCAGGATGATTGCCAGTAAAAAAGCAATCCATTTAAACAGGTGTTTCTTCATTACATATCCTCCTTACATAATTAATTAGGTATTAGGTATCACAGCATGGTATAAAACTTCTTGCTCTACCAATAGAGAATAATACCCATATTTGTCAAAATTTAGACCGACCTAAATTTTATCCCTTATAAGGTGTATCGGCAGTATAGAAAAGAAAAATAAGAAAAAATACAAGAATACAAGAAAAACTTCAGAGAATCCCTTATATTCCCTGAAGCTTTCTTTATATCAAATCAACTTGTCTTTTGATACCCTTTTATTTTTAAGAGTACTACCTTACACTTTATAACAGAACCTCACTAACAAGCCTTTCGGTTTATTGTCTGAGTTCAATGTCCAGTTTACTAAGAGCATTCAGGATTTTATTCATAACTTCCGTTATATCCTTATCCTCCAGTGTTCTGTCCTTTGCCCTAAAGCTGATGGAATAGGCCATAGATTTATAGCCTTCCTTAATCTGGCTACCTTCATAAATATCAAATAAATGGTAACTCTCCAGAAGCTGTCCGCCGTTTTTACGAATTATGGCTTCTACCTCCCCGGCCAGCAGTTCTTTCTTCATAACCATACTGATATCCCTGCTTACCGCCGGATACTTGGCGATGCCTTCATATTTTACGTCAAAGGTTGCACGGGCAACAATTTCCGGCATATCCAGTACGGTAACATAGACTTTATCCGCAATACCATAATTATCCAGCACCTCCGGATGTACTTCTCCGATATATCCGATTACGTTATTATCATAAATAATATTTGCCTGACGGCCCGGGTGAAGGTATGGTTTGCCTGCATTGGGATCGTAGGACACCAGCTCATTTAAGTGAAGTTTTTCTAAGAATTCCTCAACAACACCTTTTAAATCAAAGAAATCTCCTTCTCCGTACATTCCCAGGGTAAACTGCATTCTTTCATCCGGCAGTTCGGTAATAGGCAGTGCTTTGGGAAGATATACATTGCCCAGTTCATATAAGCGGACGTTTTTATTTCTTCTCTTAAAATTGGTGGCTAAGGAATTTAACATGCCGTTTAAGGTAATGGTTCTCATGATACTGAAATCTTCTCCCAGGGGATTGGAGATTACCACTGTATCACGCAGTTTATCTCCTTCCGGTATCAAAAGTTTATCAAATACTTTAGGACTTTCAAAGGAATAATTCATTCCTTCGTTAAATCCAAATTGCTCTGCAAGGTTTCTTGCGGCATTCTCAATCCGGAGTTTAAATGATAATTTACCGGTAGTGGCTTCTCCCGTAGGCAAGGTAGTCGGTATGTTGTCGTAACCAAAGAAGCGTGCCACTTCTTCATCCAGATCCGCCTGGCTTTCCACATCCTGTCTCCAGCTTGGTACAATCACTTCCCCGGTTGCTTCGTCATAATCTAAATCAACTTTCTTAAAGTAACCGACCATGGTTTCTTTTGATAAATCGGTACCCAGTATTTTGTTGGTTCTCTCTGCACTAAATGGTACTCTTCTTGCCTCTCTTACCGTCGGATAAACATCAACAGCTCCGCCGACAACTTCTCCTGCTCCCAGTTCTTCAATTAACTGGCAGGCACGGTTTATGGCATCCAGGGTGGTGTTGGGGTCCAGTCCCTTTTCAAATTTGGCGGCAGCATCGGTTCTAAGACCAAGCTTCTTTCCGGATAAACGTATATTGGTGCCGTTAAAGCAGGCGGCTTCAAACAATAATGTTTTCACCTCATCCGTAATCTTAGAATTATCACCGCCCATAATTCCGGCTATACCTATGGGTTTTTCGGCATCACAGATCATCAGAATGGAGGAATCCAATTTTCTTACCTGACCGTCCAGAGTCTGGAATTCTTCTCCGTCTTTGCCTCTTCTTACAATAATCTTTTTACCTGCCACCTGATCCAGGTCAAAGGCGTGCATGGGCTGGGAAAACTCTTCCATTACGTAGTTTGTTATATCAACCAGGTTATTGATTGGACGGATTCCGCAGGCTGCCAGTCTTCTCTGCATCCATAAAGGAGATGGTCCCAGCTTGATATTTTTAACGATTCTGGCTACATAACGGCTGCAAAGGTCTTTATCTTCTATGTCCACCGCTATATAATCAGAAGCACTTTCCTGATTACCGGTTTCTTTTACAACGGGAGGCACAAAACTCTTACCGAAGGTGGCTGCAGCTTCCCTGGCAATACCAAGCACCCCGAAACAGTCCACACGGTTTGAGGTAACTTCATATTCAAACACCACATCCTTAAGACCAAGGGCTTCCACTGCGCTGGAACCTATTTTTAAACCATCATATTCTTTGTTATTACTGAAAATATAGATGCCGTTATCCGGCGCATCCGGGTACATCTCTTTGCTGGAGCCAAGTTCTTCGATGGAGCACATCATGCCGCAGGACTCAATTCCCCGGAGTTTTCCTTTTTTAATCTTGATTCCGCCGGGAGTTTTATTGCCGTCGTGGCCTCCTGCTACACGTCCGCCGTCCAGTACAACGGGTATGATATCGCCTTCCGCCACATTGGGAGCACCGGTTACTATCTGTACCGTTTCTCCTTCTTCTGTTATCTGCACCTGGCATACAATTAATTTATCCGCATCCGGGTGTCTTTCTATTTTTAATATTTTACCTACTACAATTTTATCCAGATCCTCATCCAGCTGTTCATAACCTTCTACTTTGGTACCGCTTAGCGTCATGGCATCGGTGTATTCCTGTGCGGTAACATCCAGATCCGGTACATATGCTTTTATCCATGATAATGGTGTATTCATCCCATTAAACCTCCTATAATTCTTTAATCCAACTGATAACCGATTCCGATGCTGCAAGCTCCAGCTGCGGCCGAATCCCGTTCCAGCCAAAAGCTCAGCATCGATATACTAGAATTGCTTTAAGAACCTGACATCATTTTCATAAAGCAGCCGCATATCGTCAATTTCATATTTTAATAAGGCGATACGTTCCAGACCCATACCAAAAGCAAAACCGGAATATTCATTGGGATCGATTCCGCTCATCTTAAGAACTTTCGGATGTACCATGCCGCAGCCCAGGATTTCGATCCAGCCGGAACCTTTACAGAAACGACAGCCCTTGCCTCCGCACTTAAAGCAGGTAACGTCCACTTCCGCACTGGGTTCCGTAAAAGGGAAATGATGAGGCCTGAATTTAACTTTTGTACCTTCCCCGAATAATTGTTTTGCAAATTCTGCAAGAGTTCCTTTTAAGTCTGCAAAGGTTATATTCTTATCAATAACCAGTCCTTCGATCTGATGGAAACTGGGCGAATGAGTGGCATCTACTTCGTCAGAACGGAATACCCTGCCGGGTGCTATAAGACGGATGGGCAGTTTGCCTTTTTCCATTTCCCTTACCTGTACGGGAGAGGTCTGGGTTCTGAGTAGAATATCCCCGGTTACATAAAACGTATCCTGTTCGTCTTTAGCCGGGTGATTTGCCGGAATATTTAAAGCTTCAAAATTATAATAATCGTATTCCACTTCCGGGCCTTCTACTACCTCATAACCCATTCCCACAAATATTCTCTCTACTTCCTCTAAGGCGACGGAACCTGGATGACGGTGTCCCACCATGGGCTTTTTAGCCGGAAGGGTGACGTCTATGGTTTCTTTTAAGATCTGCTCTTCCCTTAATTTCTTTGCAAAGTAATTCTTTTTCTCATCCAGCTTTTCTTCCAGTTTACTTCTGGCTTCATTGACCAGCTGCCCGATTGCCGGCCTGTCCTCCGGTGCTACATCTTTCATGGATTTCAGAATTTCCGTAAGCTCACCTTTTTTACCTAAAAATGCAACTCTGATTTCGTTTAATTTGTCTAACTCTTCCGAAGCTTTTATTTTATCTAAAGCTTCATCCACTATGGCTTTTAATTTTTCCTTCATGGCTATCTCCTTTCTTAAATGAACCGGTACGGTATTATGCATATTGTACCTGCCTCAGGACTCTGGGATATACGGAAAAGCATTTCTGCTCTCCCCGGGACAGTTTTTTACGGCATCCGAAATTTTCATAATTTTCTAATAAAATGCATAAAAAAACCGTCCCTGAATATACAGGGACGGATTAAAATATCATACTGATAATACACACCGTATTAGGTGTGTTCCGCGGTACCACCCAAATTCCTATGAAGTAAGACGAAATAACGCTTACTGCATAAGCACTTTAAGTCGGCGTAACGTGCCTTAACGTCATCTCCTACTGGAATAAGGTTCAAAGATGAGGCTCCGGTGGGAAATTCAATAATTATCTGAACTTAAGGAAGCTTTCAGCCGGTGACTTCCTCTCTCTGACAGAAAATAATTATCTCGTATGCATTATGCATTGCACCTTCACAGCCTTTTACATATATGATTACATTTTAGCATATTATTTCCCAATGTCAAGGGATGATATACGAAATCTAAAATTTCATGGTATAAGAAATCTTAAATTCATAGCATAAGAAATCTTAAATTCATAGAATATGAAATCTTAAATTCATAGCATAAGAAATCTTAAATTCATAGCATAAGAAATCTTATATTTACGATATACAAAACCTTTAATTATCCTAGAGTAAAATTTTTTACTGTTTTTTTGATATATTAATTTATCAAATTTTTTCTTGATATGCTAATATTTCATTTTCTTAATATTCTAATATTTTATATTAACAGCTCCATCCTTTATTTCCTCAGCCAGTCTGGCCAGCCGGGCAGATGTGGCAGCAATTAACTCGACGGATACGGATGCTGCCTCTGTTCCTTCTGTAACAGCGGCAGCATCTGAATTGTCAGCTCCTACCTTAGTTACTTCGGTTACTGTATTCATAGTAAATATATTGGACTGGGAAGTAATCTCATAGACCAAGTCTTTTAAACTATCAACTTTTAACATTAACTCATTCAGATTACTGTATACATCCGCGGTTTCTTCGGTTACCGGTGCACTCATCGGTTTCTCCGAAAGCTCTGGGGCACTCATTGGCTGCTCTGTAAAATCCGTGGCATTCTCTGGCTTCTCTATACTATCCGGCGCACTCCATGGACTTTCTGTAAGTTCCGGGGCACTTCCTGGTTTCTCTGTAAGCTCCGGGGCACTTCCTGGCTTTTCTGTAATTATTTTAGGCGCTAAAACCGCTTTCTTCCGGCCTTTTCCAAATATATGAAAAGGTTCTACGGTCGCTTCTTCCAAAGATACGCCATCTATATTGGCTGCCTCACTGCTGTCTGAATGGTCTTTGTTTACAGCATCTGTTTCCAAATCTGCTACCGTAAGCTTTTCTGCCTGGCGTTGGTTTTCTTCTGCAATTGAATTCAGGGTATACATATCCGGATCAATGATGATTGCTTGTGCATCTTCGGTTACCGGTAACTCCTGTGAATTAACAGTAACATCACCGGATACGATGTCCATGATTTGTTCACTTACTGGTTTTTTCATTTTAAATATAGAACTTATAAGCATGCCGATCTCTCCTTTATATCTTAGCTGGGATTCATCGGAACTGTCAAATAACAGATCCGGATCAGAGGTTTCATTTATTAAAGCTATCGCTCTTTCAATTGGTTTCGTAATGGACCGCGTAATCAAAATGCCGCCTGATATGGATGCCAGTATTGCACCTGCGGTCAATAAGGCCAGGAATCTAAAAGCTTCCTGATCATTCGTGGTATTTTGTTGGTATATAACTTCCGCTTCCTCTATGTTATAGTTTACAAGTTCTTGAACGCTCCTTTGAAATTCTTCATACGCAGCTTCTCCCGTGGTCCGAAACATTACCGCAGCCTCCACTGCACTGCCATTACCTGAAAACTCACGGATTTTCTCAAACTCACTATTCCATTCCTGTACTTTGGCCTGTAACAGATTAAATTGCTTTGATTCAAAGGCATCAAAATTTGTATTTTCGTATTCTGCTAAATCACTTTTTATTGTATTAATTCTTCTGTCAATATCCCCACCTATTAACTCCTGTTCAGTAGAATCGGATACCAGCATCAGCTTCATCCCATCGGCAGAATTTTCCCTGGCCTGGTTCATTACGTCATTTAATAATATAACGGCTCTAAGATTCTGGTTATAGATATTATCCAAAGCAGTGTGGGCATTTTTAGCATAGGTATATCCAACCAGACCTACCGTGAAAGTACATCCGGCAAGAAATACGGTGAGTATAACCAGTTTGGTCCGGATTTTTAATTTGTTTAGTATTATCATACTTTTTACTCCTTTTTAGCATGGTTTACTATGTAATCCGTACTATAATCTTATAATATGCCTGATAAGGTCAAAACGGCCCAATAAGTCCATTATCTTTATAAAAATATTAAAAGCGGTTCCAATGAGATCAATCAACTCTCTTTGAACCGCCAAAATCTGTTATAAATATAATTAAAAGTTTATAAAATTATACACTTCACTGCTAAATAATGGTATAATTTTATGAAGTATCCTATAACTAGACTAAGGATACCATAGACTACATATACTAAAATATAATCACAACATTGCACCTTCAGAGTGTTATGTTATGCGAGGTATCTGAATGAATATAGCGATTTCCATTTACAAAATAATACGGGCATTTAACAGGAAAGTGAGAGATGATTTTGTTTCGGCTTTTTCAGCACATGCTGCTTTTTTTGTCATGATATCTTTCTTTCCCTTTATTATGCTGCTGCTAACCCTGGTCCAGTATCTTCCCATTACGGAGAGTGTACTGATGGAAACCCTGACTCAGATTTTTCCAAACAGTATTACTTCCTTGATTATTACCATTGTATCTGAAGTTTATGATCAGGCTTCCGGCACCATAATTTCGATTACCGCTATCTCGGCCCTTTGGTCGGCTTCCAGAGGAATACTTGCAATCGTAAAAGGACTGAA
The DNA here is from genome assembly GCA_023443925.1 of Bacillota bacterium. Next base: position 28,452 of record JAEZSL010000083.1, read on the forward strand.
CTCTGTTTACGGAATCAGGGAGACCAGAAGTTACTTTAAACTCCGCCTTATCTCATCCGTTTATACCTTCGTGTTTGCTATTATGATGATTATAACCCTGATTATTCTTGTATTCGGCAACCGGCTATATATTTGGATTGAGAGTAAGATTCCTCTATTCAGGGATCTTGCCCTTCTTATCATCAGTATGCGCACCATTGCCGGTCTCCTCATCCTGACCATCTTCTTTTTACTTTTGTACATCGTAATTCCCAACCGGTCTACAAAAGTATATAAAGAACTTCCCGGAGCACTGGTATCTGCAGCCGGATGGATGGTATTTTCTTATTTATTTTCATTTTACATCGATAATATGAGCAATTATTCCAGGATGTACGGAAGCCTTACTGCCATTGTTCTCTTTATGCTCTGGTTTTATTTCTGTATGCACATTCTTTTCATAGGCGGAGAAATTAATGTGGTTCTCTCCTCGGGTGATCTCATGTATTATCTGAAATACCTTTTTAAACATAGAAAAGAATATAAATATAAAAATAAACAGGGTGAAGAAAGAGTCCATATGTTGGAGGATTCACCTCCTCCCTCCCGTAAACCAAAGCAATAAGAGATATCATTTTAAGCTACAATAATATCATCTTTGTAATAAATGTTCCTGTAACTAAATTGAGGTGTTGTCATACAACACCTCAATCTTTTTATGTAATGGGATTTAGAACTCAAAAATCAATCTTAATACTGTTTTTGGTCTTCTACCTTATTTCGTACTTAATAAATATAAGCGATATCTACTCCCGCATAGTAATGTTTCAGTATTTCTTCATAATCCTTACCGGAATCTGCCATAGCTTTGACCCCATTCTGGCTCATACCTACTCCATGACCATAGCCGCCTCCATGAAAGGTAATGCTCTTATCCTTTTTATCCATAATAAAAAATGCACTGGGCAGCATACTTAAGTTGGAAGCCGTACTCTTATCCTGCCTGATTACTTCATCTGCAATGGGTGCAAGAAGAGTTCTGATATTATATTCGGACTGTACCTTAACCGTACATTCTGAGCCCACCAGGATAATTGAAGATAATATACCGCTTTTTTCTCTTTTCCCTACCAGTATATCCTTTACCGTACCGACAGTACTTACCGGCCTGCTGTCATATTTCGGGTTGTCATTCACTTTTCCTCCCACCAGGGTTTGTATTAAGTCCGGATTGGCCTTATAACGGCTAGCCAGGCTTTTATCAATGGATTTTTTTAAATCCTCCTTTTGAATCGTTACATTCCAGCGGTACCAGGCAAATTCACTGTCGTACGTATCTTCCGGAGGACTTATTATAAACTTTTTAAAGGCAGCCTCGGAAGACAAGTTACTGCTATCCGGTGAACCCGCAGAAGCATATACCGCTTCTCCGTCAACTACCTCGTAGGTCGTCTGCAGTTTACCAAGAAGGTAATCGGCACTGCTCACCCCTCCCCATACTTCCTTCAGAGATGCCGTATGACCGCTTGAGGTTGAAAAATAGTATGCAGTTATAACTTCATCCTTATATTCAATTACTTTTCCGTATGTATCTTTTACTGCAAGTATGGTATTCTCATCTTCCGGAATATTATTATATACCTGGTAATTAACGCTGTCATCCACATGAGCTCCGAATTCACTGTAACCATTGGCAAAAAGCTGGTTATAAGCATAGCTTCTGGCACAGATCGCTTGAACTTTCAAAGCCTCCAGCCCGTAACTTGACGGCATCTCACTTGGTATTACCGCATATAAATATTCCTCTATGGGAAGTTCATTAATTACAATTAACCCGTCTTTTGCTGTTTCGATTTCCATGGTTCCCCGGTAAGATGGATTACCACTGGAACGTTTTACAGATAACAGCTGTATTTTACCGTTTTCCGACTTGGATTCGATTCTGAGCCTTCCTTCTTTAAACAGTTTATTATCCGTTTTAAGTGTAATTTTTTGGCCGGCTTTATAGGATTTTACTACATCCCCGGCCTTTAGGGTGTAATCCTTATCCGATGTTATTTTGACCGAATCATGATATATGTCCGCATAATTATTGGTCTTAATCAGTACACGGATATCCTTTGCTTTAATTGTTTCTTTTATTAAAGCTGCTACAATCTTACCGTCGGCTACTACAAAATCTGTTGCCTCGTAACCGACCAGAATACTGTTGGTCACCTCCATAGACATCTCACCGTATATTTTGTAGATCTTATAATATTGATCCAGATCAACTTTACCATAGCCGTCTATTTCAATAAAATCCTTATTGGCAACCAGTACTTTGCCACCTATTTTATCTGGTTTTATGCTTATTTTTGTAATGACTCCGTCCTGAACCACAAGATCGCCAATCTGGCTCTTAATTTCGGTGGATAATTTATATTTGGTTTTAAAATCCCGGTTTACATCATTCAGGAATACGGATACGGTGCTGTCTGATCCGGTTGTAATAAAAACATTATGAAGGGTAGTTTCCTCAGCCGAACTATCTTTCACATACACAATATTATTACCGCTTACATAAGCAGTAATTCTCCGGTCTACATAATCCTCTAAACGGAACCGGTTATCCTGAATATATGAGCGGCCTTCCTGGCTGTTTTTGTCAGCATCGGATTCGGCAGTACCAGTTGTATAATTTAACATGCCTCCTGTATATAAGCTGTCATAACTTATAACATCCCGATATGTATAATCCCCCTGATCCGTAACCGCGGTGTATTCCGTATCAGGTTCGGAATCAGCGGGTTTTCCAATGATAAATATGGTTTTTTCCGTTACCGGTGCCTGATCCTCTTTAAAAGTAAGAAGAATATTCTCATACAGATTTAAGAATTCCTCAACAAGTACAGGGTTATCTTCCGGCTCCTGCTGCATGTCAAAGAAGAGATTTGCTGCGGCACTGGCTTTATCTATATCCAGTTCGTTGCAGATAAGCTCAAACACCGAATTTAATTTGCCAAAGGCTAAATAGGAGTCATTTGCAGCCTCTGTATCTTCTGTGATACCAAGTGTCTCCTTCAGCTGATCCTTATTCACGCCAAGAAAACCAAGCAGTCGTAAAGCTTCCGCCTCCGTCATCAGGTTCCCCTCCCGAGCTGTCGTCTCCTGCCCCAGCTTAACTACTTCCTTGTCCTGTTTCAACTGATTATAAACACTTTTTCCAAATAAAATAATAAGTATACCGATACAAATACCCATCAGCCATAATTTTTTTTTCATAAACTCCACCTGTATATTTCCATGCCAAGATTGTTACGGTGCGGGATTATCTACCTGCATTGAAGTGATCTAAGCATTTTTGCTTACTGCTTGTATTACAATTATATACGTGGTATTTAAGAATATGTCAACAATTTTGCCTGGGTAATATTTACCACAAAGGTACGAAAAAAACAAATAAATAGACACAATTTCCTAGCAGAATCCGACACGAAAATCCTATGAAATGATAAACCTGCCGGAACTAATCTGATAACAGATGTTCCGGCAGGCATACGTTCCCGATAGAATTATTATTTATTTACCTGTGAAAGCCTGCAGGGCAGTGGCTATCTCCTTAACTTTCCTTAAGTCCGTGAGGAAGTATTCAACACCATTGGTATTTGCCACAAAATAGCTATCGTCATATGGTTTATATGCAATGTCTATTGTTCCGCCCTCCTTGAGATGGTAGGTCAAGGTCATGTAAGGGGTCTGCTCTTTGTTTTGTGCAAAATACTCCGCAGGGATATCATGTTCCGTCGTCGGGGAAATAATAGTCTGGTATAACTTTTTAAAAGGATCTTCTTCTACTTTTGTTCCGTTAAAATAGTAAGTCGTTACCTCTTCCTGTGCATCGCCGGACTGTCCGTCATCGGAGGCTGCCTTTGTTTTTTCCGTGGATAAGGTATAAGTCTTTCCTTCAAAGGTTATATCCACCTTGTTAATAGTATCCAGATTCACGAGATTTACGTAATGATTTACAATACCAAAAGCGTCAATATTGATTATTTTATCAACCATATCTGCACTCATGATATTAACCGCGCTGGAATCACCGGTTTTAACATAATAATTACCGTCCCCATCTTTTGCACCGATTAAAAGTTCTAACTGATAATCAATTCTGGTTTTTTCTTCCTTCTGGTCGGTTGTATTGCTGTCCGTCGTATCGGCAGTATCTGTCGTAGCGGAGTCCTTGGTGTATTCTTCAAAATAATCCAAGGAGACGGATACAGCCGGATTATCCAGTCCGTACTGGCTTAAATCTTTGGCATTATAATCGGCACAGGAGGTATATGATAAAGCCGTATAATTAGCCAGTAAGGTATTCACCGCATCGGCATCTGCGGAAAGCGGTACCTCATAAGGCTGATTCATAGTCCAATTCGAAATCCCTGCATAATCCGAAGTTACTTCCGGATCGTACTGGATGTCAAAACCAGGCTGGTCCTTCTTTATCACACTGAGATGGGTAATATTTGCAGCCGTTATGGCTGGTATGGTTTCTACGGTTGCCATCTGAATCTGGTCATAGTTGAAATTATTATAGAAGGATGCTGCTATAATATAAACTTTTCCATCCCCGTTTAAAGCTGCGTAATAACCTCCGGTAACAGGAGCCTCAATTCCAAGTGCAACTGTGGTTTTCTTACCGTCTTTATCTGTTACGGTTACCGACATTACGGGATTATCCAGGCCGAACACAGACAGATCTTCCACCCCTTCTGTTAAGGTTCTGGTAGAAGTTAATTTGGTGAAGGCTTTGCTCATATTCTGGGCATAGGTCTGGTTAACCGGGAAGGATTCATCCTTTGAATTCTTCCAGTTACCGTCTTCGCCTTTGACCAGAGTCATCTCCGTTTTTTCATTCTTAAAATAAATGGTCTGGATTGAATCCTCAGCAATGTCTG
>JAEZSL010000165.1 GCA_023443925.1 Bacillota bacterium
AATCCACTCTGGTTTTATAATTCCGGTAAAATTAACGGGCTTTTCTAACTCAATAATGTTATACCCTTTCCGGTTTATAGCCTTCCTTAAGATTCCGGCTTTACTGAAATTGTCCTGGAAATATAGATAACCGCTAAACAGGATTGCTATAACAATTAGTATTATTAATGTTTTTTGATTCTTTTTTGACACGGCATGCTCCTTGGAAATCATCACTTCTAATGTTACGATAAAATTAATTACCGTGTTAACTATTGCTATTTTTTATTAAGAGTACTATTATTCATTAAGAGTACTATTTTTCATTGATTATCTAGGTTTGCATCGGCTGCAAAATCTTCCGCTTTTAATTTTAGCCCCGCAGTTTTCACAGGTAAACCAGGCATTGGCGGATTCATCGGAAAAGGCCAGCCGGTCTTCCCTTACCCAGTCTAACAGCTTCGTTGGCAGCATATCGTTGGCTTCTGCAATTTGTACAATAGATGCCCTCGGATGGGCCATTATATAGTCCTTTACCTTTTCAAACTTCTCTTCCTCTTCTCTCACCAGGGGCCGCAACTTAAATATCGTTTCTTTTTCCGCCGTTTCTTTTTTTTCCTTGGACACTATTTTAGAGCAGTCCGGGCATAACTCCGGCCCGTAAATATAATGAAACAGTCTTCTGCAATTTTTACATACCTTTACTTCCATTCACATATCTCCATTAAAATTTTAGGAACTGCCCGGGTTTACTTAATACAGTCCCTCTGCCATATCTTCGGGTATGCATCTTCAGGCCTTACTTCATTATATAGTTTTTAAAAACCATTTACAATACAATACGTCAAAATCCAGGTCAATTCTATGATTGGCCTCTTTAAGTATTCTGCTCACTGCACTAACCTTTGACAGTAATTGCCTCACGTGGGATGAACTTTTTTCATATGAGATAAAACAGACCTGAAACAGGCTGCTCTCTGTTTCAGGTCTATTTATCTGATTACTTTATTCTATTTTTCACCATCCGGTGTTTTATTACTTATCCCTCACTTCTTTTTTATCCACTTTCTGATACCAGCTGTTCTTCCGGTATTCGCTTGGTGACACTCCGCATACACTCTTGAATATCTTCATAAAGTGTTTATCATTCTCATAGCCCACCAGTCTGCTGATATCGTTAATTTTCTCATCTGTTTCTTCCAGAAGCCTTTTCGCTTCCTCAACTCTGATTTTTTTCAGATAGTTAACAAAATTCATACCGGTATATTGCTTAAAATTCAGGGAAAACAAGGAATAGTTCATAGAAATACAATTGCTTACAACCGCCATATTCAGATCACTTTTAAAGTTCTCTTTGATATATCGAACTGCCTGAACAATCTTTTCCTTATTCTTGTAGTCATCAAACTCTTCCATGATAAGCTGCTGCATTTTTTTTATCCAGTTTTCCAGATGGTCATAATAGATGTCAGCATTAGCATAATCCAAGGGTTCCCTTAGTTCCTGAAAGGACTCTAACTCAAACTCAATCATACGCTCATAGGTGATAATCAGCTGCTCCAGAATTCTCCTTGTGACCTCCAGCAGGGTTTTAGAGGATATCTTGTTCAACTTAGCCTTAACCCGAATGCTGTTAAACTTCCTAATTCCATCCTCCACCTTCTGGGTTCCAAACAATTGAATAAACTGTTCCGGGAAATCCTCCGGTATTGTTTCGTACTCAAAGACCGCTTCTTTGTAATGATAAAAGGGCAGGCACTTAACAAAGGCTTCTCTCCTGGCAAACAGCGCTTCCTGATAAGCTTCTTTCAATTCACTGATTCCGGTATGTACCCTGCTGATACCCATGCAGTATTCCTTAAGGTCTCCTGCCATACCCAGTTTTAACTGCTCACTGTCTTGAATTAACAAGGTCTGCCCCTCCACATCCCTGAGTACAATACGGACTTCATCCTCTTTCAGCAGGCCGTCTTTATCCTTCAGACAGCAGATCAGATAAGTGTTACCAGGAAACATATAAGCGAATTGCTTTTCAATTGCTTCAATTTCTTCATCCGTTATACCCTTATTCAATAAAAGATACTTAAGCTGTTGACTTCCAATTTTTTTTGATATATCCTCTTCCTCTTCCCGATTCTCAAGTTCTTCCTGCAGCCTTGTTATTGTCTTGTAAAATTTTTCACGCTCAATGGGCTTTAACAGATAGTCCTTAACTCCGTTTCGCAGTGCCTCCACCGCATAATTAAATTCATCATATCCGCTGACCACCAAAACGGCGGGCATATCCGGCAGATCCTGCAGCTGCTTAACTAAGGTTATACCGTCCATTTTTGGCATTCGGATATCGGTAATCATCATATCTATTTTTGTATGTAATAATATTTCTAATGCCTCTTCCCCATTTCTGCATTCAATAATTTCATTTATGGGAATTGGGGCTCTGTTTAACATTGCCACGATACCCTTTCGTATCATTTTTTCATCTTCTACTATTAATACCTTATTCATGGTCTGAGCTCCCCTTATGTGTAATTGGTAACTTAACAACTACTTTGGTATAGCACTTTTCTCTGGAGTAAATACTAATCCCATATTGTGAGCCGAAGGAAATTCTTATTCTGTCTTGTACATTCTTTAAACCAATTCCGTTACCGCTTCCACCTCCGGATTCAATTTCACCGGAAATTTTCTTATAAATATGATCTATCGTCTCCTGGTCCATTCCCTGCCCGGAATCCGTGATTTCAATAATATAATTGTGTTCATTCTCAACAATTGCCTTGATATAAATACTGGAATCTTCCGCCAGTTCCTCTATTCCGTGATAAATTGCATTTTCCACAATGGGCTGCAGGGTCATCTTAGGAATTTCCTGCTTGTATATAAAATCGGGAATATTAAGTGCCAGTATAATCTGGTAATCAAATCTTAAATTGATTAAGTCAAGATAATTCTTAATATACTCCACTTCCTGCTCCACCGTAACATTCTTGGCGCTGAATTTCATGCCGTAGCGCAGCAGCTTGCCAAGAGAGGTCACCGCATCGGAAATTTCATACTTTTCATCAATTTCCGCCATCATTTTAATTGACTCTAAAACATTATAAATAAAATGAACATTAATTTGATTTTGCAAAGCTTTGATCTCCGAGTTTTTCATCAATAATTCCCGGCTCAGATTTTCATACATCAGCCGGTCTATGGTATCCAGCATAATGTCGATCTCACGGCCTAGCTCACCCATCTCATCGGTTCCGGAACGATTGATTCTGACGTTTAATTCACCCTCCTGAATTCTTGTAATTGTGTTTAAGATTTCATAGAATCGTTTCAGCAGCGTCTTTACTACAATATTAATGAGTCCAACCAGGCAGATAAAAGCAATGATCAGACCCAGCATATAAATAGACTGGGTTTTCCAGACCGTTTTTAAGCTGTTCTCCATACTGATAATACGGATAAAGGTTCCTGACAACTCCTTTACCGGTAAAATTCCGACGATTACCTTTTTATTAAATAGTTTAGTTTCATAATACTGCTCGCTGCCGTTATCTTTTCCGTTATCCTTTAGAATCCCTTTTACAACTTCCTCTTTATGATCTTCCCACAGGCAGGCTTTTTCAGAACCGCTGTAAATAGTTCCTTCTTTATCAATAAAGCCGCTCCAATCATCATTAGCAGACCGAAACAACGTATCAAAGACCTCTTCCATCCGCACCGCAACTTCAATTACCGCAATGTCCTCGTACTCATAGTCGGTTAACGTTGTAATAAGCCCCATGGTATGCTCAGAGGTGTTTACCGGGTTATCGGACATAGTGTCAGCATAATCAAACTGCCATTCCCCGGATTTAAAGGAATCATACCAGGTAAACTCTTTAAGCCGGTTATGATGAAACAGAATCGGAAACATCTCCGGGAAGTCATTGGTTCCGGCATATACCCTGATTTGATACAGATAGGGATTAGAATTCACCACATTTTCCAGCATCCCAATGTCATATTGATAGAACTCTAAAACCTCCCGGGTATCAAGTTCCTCGTTTCTTTCAAGCAATAAAAGAAATTCACTAAGCTTTTGGTAATTTAAAAATACCTGTGTGGAGGTATTACATAGTTCTACTGTTTTCTGAACAACACCATGCATCTGCGTCATTGTATTTTTCATATTACTAATGGCCTGTTTACTGTTGTTATTTTTTAAATTTTGAAATAATAAAGTGAAAATCCCGCAGACCGGTATGAATATTATCATTCCAATGAGAATTGTGAATTTAATATTTAGTTTTTGTTTTGAAAACCATCGCCTAATCTTCATCATTTATTTCAAACCTAATTTACGTTTTGATTCCTGCATCACTCTGGTATACTCAACATTTAGCTGTTCATATCCCATTTCATGAATCTTTTCCGAATATTTCTGAAAAATCTTATCAAATTCTTCTTCCGAATCAGCTAAAAGCAAAAGCGGTAAGGTTTTTCCCCATTCCACCTTAATTTTTTTATCTATTTGGGCGAAACTGCTGTCGGCGTCAAACACAACATCATACTGACTTGTATATTGGGTGTAAGGAATCGTCCAGTCCTTTAATGATTTCATCAGAGGATCTGTTTTGGGCAGCCATTGATCCTGCATAACATTATTTTGCAGCATCCAATAGGCGTCATCCGCACCATACAAGCGGTCATATTCTGCCCTGTCCGTATTCAGCAGCTCCTCCACCTCCGGTTTCAGTACATATTCACCATCCACCACCTCATAGGTAACACCTTCCACTCCAAGAAATACTTTTTTCTGCCCTTCTTCACTCATTAAGTAGCTCATAAAGGCAATTGCTCTTTCCGGATTTTTGCAGTTCTTTGAAATTAATGTTATGGTCCAACCATTGATGCCGGTACATGGCAGAACCGGGTTATCTCCCTTGGAATTCTTTGGCCCGTCCACTGCAATATATACACTTTCCGGATTCGTTGCATTCAGGGTTTTCTGTGAAGCCTGTATATCACTGCCCTGATAAAGCAGACAAAAATATCTTCCCTTCGCCATTTTTTCTTCCAGTTGTGCCCGTTTATCAATAAAGATATCTTTCGATAAATACCCCATCTCATTTAAATCACGGAACAGCTTTAACCAGCTGATATAATCCTTATCCAGAAACCGGTTATTATAGACTCCGTTCACCTCAAAGGGTACCGCCAAGAAGTTTTGCAAATATTTATCAAAGGAATTACAGCCCTCTTCAAAGAATTCATCCGAACCAATGGGGACCAATGGTTCTCTGTTTACCATAGGAAACATCTCGGCCGCTTTCATTACTGCGTTCTTAAATCCTTCTATCGTAGTCATATCGGGGCTTCCGATTGCTTCATAAATATCTTTGCGGACTAAAAAGTTCTGATTGCTCCCTACGTTAAGACCGGTTTCAAAATCCTTTGGCGTATAAGTGGAGTTCGGGTAAGCATACAGATTTCCATCCTCCTTTTGATACCAGGAAATCACCTGGTCATCTGCTACCTGATAAAAGTATGGGTCATATTGATCAGCCAACTGATTCAGAGCATATACCATATCCTGATCCACCATGGTCTGTACCTGTGAGTCCCACCATCCAACGGTAATGAAATCCGGAAGTGTATCCGAGGCAATCATAGCTCCCAGCTTTTGAACCTCACTGCCGGTGGGAACCACAAACTTAATACTGACTCCTGTTTCATCAGTAATAGCCCTGGAGACAGCATTCTGCCCCCAAGGCGTTGTATACCAGGAATAGTTTATATACCAATCAAAAGTGATGGGCTCCTGTGCATATTTTTTCCACACAGGTATGGTCTCTTCTGTCTTGTCGGTATCATTTTTTTCTTTGGATGAACAGCCGGTAAGTATGATTAATATCCAGATGATAAGGCTAATGATAACTTTATTCTTTGTCATAGCATTCCCTCTATCTCACGGTTTTTCAACATCAATTTAACCACTTAATCAATTTTTCCTGCAGCTGTAAATTTGATATTGTTACATATAGTATAAATGATTTTTACCAGAAGTCATAGTAAATTTTTTCTAAAATTACTACTCTTTTACCGCTCCTGTTGAAATACTGCTGATAATGTATTTTGAGCAGAAGGAGAATACCACTAAGATGGGAATTACCGAGATTGCTACTGCCAGGTAGATAGCTCCTTGATTACTGGCTATATCCTGTGAGGAATTAAGGGAAGCAATCATTACAGGTAAAGTGAATTTATTAGGCGTGTTCAATAAAATCAACGGCACCAGATAACTATTCCAGTTCCCGATAAATGCTCCGATTGACATGGTAGCAACACCCGGAAGCATAATCGGGAATACAATTCTATGGAAAATATGTATCTCGCTTGCCCCGTCAATTCTGGCTGCTTCCAGTAATGATCTGGATAGTACGGATAATAAATATTGTCTTAAGAAAAACACCGTTCCGGGAGCTGCAATGGCCGGAACAATTAAAGGTATATAAGAATTTACCAACCTTAATTTTGCTACCAGATTATAAAAACCCAGCAGGCTTAATTGTCCCGGAATCATCATAAACACAACAATAACAAGCAATAATATCTTGCCGCCCCTAAAGTGATATACCGCCAGGGAATAAGCAGTAACTGCCGAAAAGTAAGCGGTCAGCACCGTTGCCGGTACTGCTACCATTAAGCTGTTGGCAAAACCGCGGAATAAGTTAAAAAATCCAAATACGGCTGCCCAGTTTTCTTTTAAAGAGTCTCCGGGAATAAAGGTAAAGGAAGTCATAATTTCGATGCCGCTTCTTGTAGAATTGACTATCATTAATATAAAGGGCAGCAAGCAGGTTAATGCTAATATGACTAATCCCAGATATAAAATTGATTTTTTAATTCTGTATGCCATATTAATCCTCCTTCTCCCGCATCACCCTGTATTGGACAACGGATATGACTAAAATAATTGCAAATAAAGTATAGGCAATGGCTGCGGCATATCCAACCTGATGGGTACCCACTTCAAAACCAAACTTAAACAAGTACATAATTACGGTCTGTAAGCTTCCGGAAGGATTTCCGATGGCTCCTCCGCCAATCAGGAACGGAATGTCAAACATCTGAAGACCGCCAATCAGGGAAGTGATTCCTACATAAAGCAGAATTGGCCGAAGAAGTGGAATTGTAATCTTGCCAAAGATCTTCCATCGTCCCGCCCCATCAATGGCAGCTGCTTCAAAATAATCCTTATTAATCCCCTGGACGCCTGCCATAAGCAGAATAAAGGAGTTGCCAAACCACATCCAGGCACCGATTGCTGCTACCAGATAGGGTGCCACGTCACTCCTGCCTAACCAATCAATGGGATTGGTTTTGTTAATACCGGCTAAGGCAAGCATTTGATTGATGGTACCATATCTCCAATCGAATAATGTTCTGAATAAAAAGGCTACGGATGTCGCTGCAATAATATTGGGCAGGTAAAAGACAGCCCGGAAAAATCCCAGACCACCTATTCTATATTTAATATCACTGAACACAACGGTTAAAAGAAAAGCAATACCCAGCTGTAATACAATGTTAACCCCCCATATTTTAGTGGTATTACCCAGCGCCCTCCAGAAAAACTTATCACCTATTACACGGGTATAGTTATCTATACCCACAAATTCAGGAGTGCCAAAACCTTTAAAATTAGTGAAACTCAAATAAAAGGTACGAAATACCGGGTATACACTAAAGATCAGGAATGTTACTACAAAGGGTATGATAAAAAGATATGCCATATTATTTCTTCTACCAAGTTTATTACTTTTTCTACCTTTCATATGATCTGCTTCCTCCAACTCTATACAATGCTATGAACAAAGGGGGAGGATTCTTATGAATCCTCCATCCCTAATAGAATATTTTACCTATCTATTAACTTTAATTTCAGGATAGGTTGATTCCACAACATCATAGAACTCAGAAATAGCTGCATCTTTATCCTTTTCCCCGGTCTTAATGGAGGTTATAGCAGCGCCCCATGCATCGCCGATGGCCTTGTCATATTTTGTAACCTTTGAATAATCAATTCCCTTGGCCTGCTCCAGCCAGAACTTGTAAAGCTGCTGTCCGCCGTAGATTTCATTCTTATCTTCAGCATGTTTCTCTAAGGTAGGAATATAGGATACCGTATCGCCTTCTGACTTATCAATCCACCATTCCATTGTGTCTTCTGTTAAGGTACAGAATTTTAAGTATTCCCAGGCAAGTTCTTTTCTTGCACTGCTTGAACTGATACCGATGAAGGTACCGCCGCCAAATCCATAGGAAGGACCTGCAGCAACGCCCCATTTACCGGAGGTTTCGCCTACGTTATCTCTCATGGTTAATACGCCCCATGCAGGAAGGCCATATGCAAATACTTCAACCGTTTCCTTACCTTCAGTCGCTGCTGCAAAAGATTCAGCATCCCAGATATTCATATCGTCAGTACCCCACTGTGTTTCAGCTGTTAATAAAGGAACCGGTCCCTTCATAGCCTGATACCAGGGAGCTGCCCACTGGCTTGCGAATGCGGTATAGTCATTTTGATATAAGGAGGTACAAAGATCCATATAATCATATCTTGCCTGAGCTACATTTAAAGTTCCGTCAACCACCCATGCTGAATCACCGGAGAAATAATTTGTTTCCGCATCCGATGCAAAAATCTTATAACCAGCTTTCTTTAAGGTCTCTGCAGTCTTTAAGATAGTAGGGTAATCTGCAAATAACTTGCCAATCTCGGCCGGATCTTCTGATCCAAATACTTTTTGAGCAATATCTCTTCTATAATAAAAGCCGGCAGGTGTAATCTGGTAGCTGATAGCTCTTTGTATACCCTCTTTGTCCTGACCTACTTTCCAAACATAATCAACTACTTTGTCAGCATAATCCTGTGCATTATAGGGTGCCTGATTTAAGTCTTCAAAGAACCCAGCATCAAACATATCCTCTAGCATCTGCGGCTCACCAACGATGATATCCGGTTCTTTCTCGCCGCCAAGAAGTGCCGATTGCACTTTTGTAGGATAATCAGCGGGTGCAATAACCACGGTTTCAACCTCTACTCCAGGATTCTTCTCCATAAAATAATCAGAGAACTGCTGAAGATCCGCTGCAAGCGTCCAGACTACTAACTTACCTTCCAGAGCTTTAGCCGCCTCCGGTGCTGTTGTTGAATCATCTTTTGTTTCCTGCGTGGCAGCCGGCTTATCTGCTGACGAAGTAGGTTTGTCAGATTTGGTATTGCCGCATCCCACCAGTGAAACTGTCATAACGGATGCCAGCAATACTGCTGCAATTTTCTTTAATTTCATATAATAATATCCTCCCTTTCTCCTCAACTTGTATTGTTGATAAATTAATTATAGTAATTTCTTAAAGCCAATATAATGACTCAATTTTTAAAATGGTGTTGTTATTTTATTTTTACCGTCCGGCTTCCTGCTTAAATATAGTATTTTCTGTCTCCGGCAGTCTCACGATCCCCTGCCGCTTCTTATCATTTTAACCTCTATTCTTGCACACGCTCTTTGCGCATATCAAGTTTGTGGTGCGCAAGCACAAACTTGCGGTTGAAAAATTTTATTTTTCAACCTAACTCCCATCTGTGCTCACTGGCGCACGTACAAATCAGGATGTTGAAAAAACTGCTTTTGTTTTTTTAACCTAAATACTCCCGGATTCCCTGCAATCATGTTTAAAAAGTAGTGTAAAGTTTAAACCTTGAGACTTTTAATCAAATCTGCCGGAAGCAAGCGAGATGTCATATCCATACAAATTACAGTAAATTTTAAGCTAATTTCACTCGAATGGCATGTTCCCGGTCCTCTTCCAGTACCTCCAAATCACATCTTTGAATTACCGGCTGGTTACCTTTCCATTCATATCGAACATCATTCATTAATATCTCTTCCACCTCATAATCACCGAATTCCTTTTTCTCAAAGTTCTCATATATAACTGTGAGCTTTTTCCCGGCAAAATACGAGGTAATCACTGCGACTCCGTTTTCATCAAACTGACTTGCCATTAACTTTGGCTCGATCAGCAGATCTCCAAGACTTCCCCTTACCCCAAACATTTCGGTAAGTACCGTTAACATATACCAGCTCGCCGAACCGGTGAGATAATTGTAAAGCCCCCGTCCTTTCTGGTTATAATATTCCGGAATTCCAGGGTAGATTCGGCTGGTGTCAAAATCAGAAGCCTGTATAAATAACTGATTGATTGCTTTAAAACCTTCCGCCACAAAACCTCTGGAATATAGCGCATTGGCATACATTACCGCCATATGGGAAAATACGGAACCATTTTCCTTGGAGCCATATGCAAATCCAAACATTCTGCCAAGGTCGGTTTTCACCTCATTGAAATTGGTATTCAAACGATAGCCCCCCGCTTTTTCATCGAACAATAGCTGGTCAGCGGCTTTTACAATCATGGAAATCTGCTGGTCGGTGGCAGTACGGCTGAGTATGGTAAATACCTGTCCGGTAAGCATCATACGGGGGCCGCCTTCAAATATTCCCTCAACCTGCCTCTTATGATTGTCATAATAGCTGTTGAACCAGCCGATGGGTTCTTTAGCAGCTGCAATAATCCACTCTCTATTCCTGATATTCCTTCTGATCTGTTCTGCCTTTTCAAATAAATCCTTACTTAATACTTCACAGGAAATCCATTCCTTTTTACCAGAGATATAGCTTCCGCAGGAATTGCAGTAAGCTTTTAAAATCTCCCGTTTCTTTTCAATGGATTCGTATACCGCTTTATCCTTACCAAGCAGCTCTATCAGTTCAGCGGACAGCTCAACCTTTTTTAATCCTTTCTGTTTGTATAAGAGCAATAACAGATTACTTAAATTCTCCAGATTACCTGCATAAGCAGCGCTAAAGGCAACGCTTTCACCATGTTCCTTAGCCATATCCAGGGCATCATTCCAATCCGCTCCTAATAACCGCATATGTCCATGCTCTCCCACATCATAAAAAGCGGTGAGATTCTGAACCAGGATATGCTCAAGAATGGTGCCTTTATAAATCTCATTGGCATGGGTATGCAGTTCCTTCCGATCCTCCTGCCATAAACCATCCAGTTCGGTTCCACGGCAGATCACTGCGTCCTTAAAATAGGTTTTCTCCTCCAGCAAAATCTCATAATCACCGGTCTGGTTGATATATAAATAAGTGGTCATAAAGGGCCATACGCCATGATCCATCCACATTCTGACAATGGAATTGCGGTCTGCAATGAATTGACCCGGCTCCTTACCTATAATAGTAGCATTACTTCCATCAATGCGAATCCCTCCATAATAATTAAGCAGCTGGCAGCGGATGGACTCTCTGGAATTAAGCAATAACGCCAGGCTATCCTGCCATAGATCACGATAGCCTCTGCCCCCTCTCCCATAATCATGATGCGGAAGAAACGAGCATCCATAGATTCTGCGTAAGGTCGGTTGTATTCCTACCCATTTTAACCACAGGTCAAATTCTTTATTACCTGTTTGAACTTCAATTCCTAATTGCTCTCTCCAGTATTCCTCGGTTTTTTTAAAAACTTCCTTTTCCTTTACCGGCTGCAGCAGCTCCTGACCTTGACCGTCATAGCTTAAAATTATGTAATATTCCTTTGCTTTTCCCGGCGCAAGTACTACTTCTTCCATTCTCATGGCTCCCATAGCTTCAAAACCGTCCACCCTGTCCCCTTGTACTCTGGATATGGTTTTACCGTAGGCTGGGTCCATTACCGCCCTGGGGTGGTTCAAATTACTGCCCTCTCCGATAAAGGCCTCCATGTCCGGATAGAATGCCACCGGCCTTCTACCGTTGTCCTCCAGCGCATAAACACCATAGCTTACCTTATTTTTTATATGTCCTCTTTCATCAAAGGATAGGGTTGGTTTTAGTTCAATACCGTTATCCTTAACAAAGGTACGGTGCAAAAGACTGGTAACATGTCTATGATCTCTGATGTTATCCGCACTTCTTCCATACAATGGAATGGCAATGGTGGGTTCCAGCCTTAAGTCGCTATCCCCCCTATTACATACTATTACCTTTAACATTTCTGCCTGGTAGCCAATCGGCGCATAACTTAACACCGTAACCGATATACCAAGGAAGGCATTGCTCCTTATGAGCTTGTGCCAAAGTCTTCCTGCTTCCACCTTAACAATATCCTTCTTCGCATCCTCCTCTCCATACCTTGCCATTACCTGCATGGGTGAGCATCCATTTACTGCCCAAGCCGTCCTTTTATTGATACGAAACCAAATATTACGCCCATTATTGGTTGTATGTAAATCTTCTGCGCTTACCGGTTCCAATAAAAAGGAATTCTGCCCGCTTTTATTATCACCATGAAGATCCGGCGTAACACAAGCCATAACACCTGCACTATTGCCAATCGGAAAATACAAATAGCTGTTTTCATCCGCTTTATCCAGTTTAAAATTTCCGTTAGAATCCAAATACTCATATTTCATCTCTTATGCACCTCTCACCTTTTACTCTGTCTCTATTTTAAAAAAAGGCAGGGTACATTTCAGTACCTCATTTATTATTATGGTGTTATTATTTTACTTTTATTGTTCCTGGGTCTATAAGATAATCATAAAGGGGTTTTTCTATTCTTGCGATATGACATTCCGGACATATTGTTTCAATCATGCATTCTTAAAATTAAAAGTTGATAAGATAAGATAAAAAGTCATAATTTATGAGCCTTTCCGAACTTCTTTGTCCATGATATGATATTACTATACTATGGAATTCGCGCAGATACCCGGCTGTATACTTTGTTGTAATTGCAGTTTTTTATAGCTGAAATAAATCTGCGCAGAAATGAGGTTAACGTGAAAGTTGTGATAGCAATGGATTCTTTAAAGGGGAGCCTGTCCTCTGTAGATGCCGGTAAATCAATCAAGGAAGGAATTTTAAGCGTCTGTAATGCTCAGATTATAGTAAAACCCCTGGCAGATGGCGGAGAGGGTACTGTGGATGCACTTCTGGCAGGAATGGGCGGCCGTGAAGTACAATTGTCTGCAACCGGTCCTTTGGGTGATAAGATTACCTGTACCTATGGGATTCTGGATCAAAATCAAACAGCCGTAATTGAAATGGCAGCGGCTGCAGGGATTAACCTGATTCCCAAAGAAGACTTAAATCCGCTTTATACTACAACTTACGGCGTAGGGGAATTGGTTCGGGATGCCATCTTTAGGGGCTGCAGGGATTTTATTATTGGAATAGGCGGAAGCGCAACCAATGATGGCGGAATTGGAATGCTTCAGGCACTTGGATATGTGTTTTATGATTCGGAAGGTAAGCCGGTTGGAGCCGGAGGCCGGGAGGCTGCCAGAATAAAAGATATTTCCTCAGAAGGCGCTTTACAAGAGTTAAAGGAGTGCCGTTTCATGATTGCCTGTGATGTGACAAATCCACTGTATGGCCCACTGGGGGCATCCCATGTATTTGGTCCCCAAAAGGGTGCATCACCGGAAATAGCAGAGAGCCTGGACAGCGGATTAGAACATTTTTCACAGGTGGTTAACAGAATACTTGGTAAAGATACGGCAAGAGTTCCCGGAACCGGAGCAGCCGGAGGCTTGGGTTATGCCTTCCTTACCTTTTTAAATGCTACCTTAGAATCCGGAATCGAAATAATATTAAGAGAAATCGGACTGGAAGAGGATATCAAGGATGCTGACTTTATAATCACTGGAGAAGGCCAGCTGGATTTTCAGACTTCTATGGGAAAAGCACCGGTAGGCGTCGCAAAATTAGCAAAAAAATATGGAAAAAAGGTTTTAGCTTTTGCCGGCAGCACTACAAAAAATGCTTCTAAATGCAATGAGGAAGGTATTGATGCCTATTTTAGTATTTTACAGCTTCCTATGACAGTGAAGGAAGCAATGGCGTATGATACCGCTAAATCAAATCTGTTTTGTACTGCCGCACAGGTATTCCGCTTAATTAAGGCGGTACAGCTTTCTTAGACAGTACTTATATTAAAAACAATACTTACTTTAAGACAGTACTTACTTTAAGACATTACTTACTTTAAAACAGTACTTACCTTAAGACAGTGCTTCTTTAAAACAGTACTTACCTTAAGACAGTACTTACCTTAAGACATTACTTACTTTAAGACATTACTGATTTTAAACATACCTACTTTAAGACATTACTGACTTTAAAACAATACTTACTTTAAATAATACTTACTTTAAAGCCATCAAAAAATGAGGGTGTCTCAAAATGAATTTCAACCTGCTTCAATATAGACCATATACTGTTGCATTCAGAAGAAATCTAATTTTGAGACACCCTCATATTTTTATTATAATTTTTATAGGATTAATTTTAATTCGAGCGTTAAGGTAAATTTAGTTCCCCTTTTACCCGAACCAAATTAATTTGATACCTTAATATTTTGTATCATAAGGCCAGGGCAGACCGCCGGCAATACAACCGCCGTCCACCCTGTATTCACAGCCTGTAATATAGGCGGAGGCATCCGATGCCAGCAGAATACACACTCCCAGAATGTCCTCCGGATAACCCGGGCGATTCATTGCAATTCGATCCAGCAGGTATTTTGAACGTTCCGGATGCTGCCAGGTTACTGTGGTAAGGGGGGTTTTAATATGTCCCGGGCTAATGGCATTTGACCTGATATTAAACTTCGCCCACTCCACTGCCTGGGCTTTTGTCAGGGCAATGATGGCACTTTTGGTAGCCGCATACACAGAACAGCCGCCAAGCACCCAGCCGGTATTATGGGAACCGATATTGATGATACTGCCGTACATCTGCTTTCTCATATGATGTCCCACTTCCTGGGATAACAGATAAGTGCCCTTTAAATTGATATCCATGATGCGGTCATAGGTATTCTCTTCCACATCCAGGATGCCTTCTCTTTTATTGATACCCGCACAATTAACAAGCACATCAATTTGTCCGTACATTTTGCTGATTTCATCCACACAGGACCGGATATTCTCGTGCTCTAATACATCCAGCATATGGGCGGAGGCTTTTCCGCCTTCTGCTTCTATCCTTATTTTTAGTTCCTCCAGCTTTTCTTTATTGATATCACACAATGCTACGGTAGCACCGGCCTTGGCCAAGCCTTCGCATAACTCGCTTCCGATTCCACCCGCTGCTCCTGTAAATAAAACAACTTTTCCGGAAAGCGAAAACAATTGTTCTAAATATGATTTTTCCGCCATCTATATCACCCTTTCCCCGGGTTACAAGTCATATAAGTAACCCTGTTCTTTACTTGCGGATCATAGTACCTGCTAATTTTTCATAATACCTGGCAATACTGCTGTGGTCATTTTGTCCAAAACCATCTGCATGAAGCATCTGAAGCATTTCCATGACAGCCGCAGTAAGGGGAAGCGGCGCTCCCACGCTGTGTCCGGTCTCCAGGGCATTATTTAAATCCTTAATATGTAAATCAACCTTAAAGCCCGGTTTAAAATTCCCTTCGGTAATCATAGGAATTTTAGCATTCATTACGGTTGAGCCGGCTAAACCGCCCTTAATCGCATCAAATACCTTAACCGGGTCCACACCTGCTTTTGTGCTGAGCATAAAAGCCTCAGAAACCGCTGCAATATTAAGGGCTACAATAACCTGGTTCGCCAGCTTGGTCGTATTACCCGCACCAATTGCTCCGCAATAAACCGCACTTGCTCCCAGGCACATTAACACCTCATAAACCTCTTCAAAGACCGCTTGATCTCCTCCCGCCATAATAGATAAGGAGCCGTCAATTGCCTTTGGTTCTCCGCCGGAGACAGGCGCATCTATCATTTTTATTCCCTTAGCGGCACAAGCCTTTTCAATCTCCTGTGATGCAATGGGTGCGATCGAACTCATATCAACGATAATGCTGCCGGAGGAGGCGCCTTCCAAAACACCGTTTTCTCCTAAAATCACTGTTTTTACATGTGGACTGTTTGGCAGCATGGTGATTACCAGTCTGCATTCCTGCGCTACTTCCTTAGATGATTCAACCGCTTTTGCTCCGGCGGCAGCTACTTCCAACACATTCTCCTTAATGACATCAAATACCACCAGTTCATGTCCCGCTTTTATCAGGTTTTTTGCCATAGGTTTTCCCATTATTCCAAGACCGATAAATCCTATTTTCATTTTTATAACCCTTGCGTAACATATCTGTACACAGATGTGTTACTGCCACAAGTAAGATTGTGAAAGAATCCTCCGTGGCATTCCTTTCTTTTATTATATTGTCCTTTTACGATTCCCCATCTCTGCTTACATCTTTTAATCAATCGTAGTTATATACCGGATTACATAAAATTTCAGCGTAGTTTTACAGGGATTACATAAAGTTTCGCGGCGCTTTTAATAGCAGGACATCTTTATAATTGCTTCCGTTATATGTTCTTTGGTAAGACCATAATAATTTAGTACATCCTCATAATTGTGTCCGCTGCTGCCAAAGGTATCATTTACCCCAACATATTCTATCGGTTTGCATTCCTTGCAGAGTACCTCAGAAACAGCACTTCCCAGTCCGCCGACAATACTGTGTTCCTCCACGGTTACTACGGCTTTACAGTCCTTTACAATACCAAGTATTGCATCCTTGTTCATAGGTTTAATTGTGCTGATGTTAACAACCTTCACCGATATCCGGTCCTTTAACTCTTCTGCTGCCTCAATGGCTTTTCCTACCATAATCCCCGTTGCAAAAACTACAATATCGCTGCCTTCTTTTAATACCTCCGGCATGCCGATTACAAAGGGCTTATCCTCTGTGGTAACATTCTCGTAATCATTTCGGTTCAGCCGTAAATAACAAGGCCCGGAATAATCCACCATTGCTTTTACCGCCTGCGCAGTCTCATTGGCATCAGCCGGACATATTACGGTCATATTGGGTATCGCCCTCATAATTGCAATGTCTTCGATTGCCTGATGAGTCGCGCCATCTCCAAAGTCCGACATACCGGAGGATGAGCCGCAGATTTTTACATTAAGCATTCCGATTGCAATGGTCTGGCGAATCTGATCATAAGCACGGCCTCCTGCAAATACTGCAAAGGAATTCGTAAAAGGAATCTTGCCTGTCTGGGCCAGCCCGGCTGCAACCGACGTCATATTGGCCTCTGCAATACCCATCTCGAAATGTCTGTCCGGATATTCTGTTTCAAATAATTTTCCCATGGTTGAACCGCCAAGATCGGCATCCAGAACAACAATTTGTTTATTCTCTTTTCCTAATTCCACCAAGGTATTCCCATATGCTACTCTTTGATTTGTATATGCCATTTTAATACCCATAACGTAACACACCGGTTCATAGATGTGTTACTGCCACAGAATAATATGTGAAAACTTCTCTATGTGGCAATCCTTTCTTTCTTAATATTTTTTCGCACTGCTCTGTCTTAGGATAATTCTGACAAGGCCTGCTCATAGGTTTCCTGGGTCAGCATGCCATTATGGAAGCCTACCACATTTTCAGCAAAGCTAACTCCTTTTCCCTTTACCGTCTGGGCAACAATCACCGTCGGCTTACCTTTCACACTGTCTGCCTTATCCAATGCCGCCAGAATTTCTTCCATGTTATGTCCGTCGATTTCAATTACTTCCCAGCCAAAGCTCTCCCATTTTGGTA
This sequence comes from Bacillota bacterium, assembly GCA_023443925.1. Next base: position 17,671 of record JAEZSL010000165.1, read on the forward strand.
TCAGCGGCAGGCTGTTGAATCTGTCTTCGATTTTTCCATTTGCCTGCAGCTTGTTATGATCAACAATCGCCACCAGGTTATCTGCCTGAAAGGAGCTGGCCGCCATAGCAGCTTCCCAAATCTGGCCTTCTGCAATTTCTCCGTCACCCACCAGCACATATACCTTGCGGCTGATTTTATCCAGCTTCATACCAAGTGCCATACCAAGACCGATTGATAAGCCCTGCCCAAGGGAGCCTGTTCCTGCTTCAATTCCGGGCGTCTTTAGTACATCCGGATGTCCCTGCAGATAAAATCCGATCTCCTTGGTCTTCTTTAGATCCTCTACCGGAAAATATCCTGCTTCCGCCAGGGCTGCATACTGAAGAATGGCTACATGCCCCTTACTTAATAAAAAACGGTCACGGTCTGCCATTCCCGGATTTTTAGGGTCATGCTTCATCTTATAAAAGTACAAAGCCGCCACAAGATCGGCAGAGGAATTCGAGCCGCCGATATGACCTGCCACACCAACCCCAATGCTGATTACCACATCCTTGCGAAGCTTCCTTGCCTTACGGTTTAAATCATCAATCAGTTCCTTACTATAACTCATCTTCATTCCTCCATTCTGCCAATAACCTGTTCACCAGGCAACGGCACTATGTTTCCTTATATTTAAAATAATCAAAATCAGCGTATGCCCTCCGTCCGGATAAGTCCTGACAGCATATTCCGATAAACGCTCCGGTAAACATAATATGACCTGTTGAGGCATAATAATCATCGGATAATACCGTTGCATCTAAATCTTTTCCGACCTTTTTATAGTTTTTATCATCCAAAGAATAAGAAAAATAAGCCTTCTCCTTTTGTGTGGTAAGCTTTAAAAAGACCTCGCCCTCCTCTGGCAGCACAATGCCCGCTCCAATGGGCTGGGTACCATGTCCCAGCACACAGGAAATAATACTTAATACTCTTCCTAATACTTCATCCATCGTTATATATAAATAGTAATAGCTCATGGTATTATAGTAATAGATAAGACCTGCCATGGTCTGAAAGCTCAGCGGTTTAAAATCCAGCTTTGTAACCGTTTCCGTATAAAAGCTTTGCTGTCTGTGAGCCAAAAGTGACTGGTAATGACAGGAGCTAAGAGACTCTCCGCCATATAACCGCAGATACCCCGGCCGCTCAGAAAGAGAAGCCCGCTCCTTTAGCGGCACCCGCAGCGTTTGCAGATGCAGACTCCAGGATTCCTTATCAAAATCCTCCAGGAGATATTTTTTTTCGATTGGTATATCTTCTGCCCCTTCTATTTCAACTGCTTCACAGGGTGAATTTCCACCACTTATCAATCGAAGCCATCCATCCTTCCAGGTCACCTCCTGGATTGCTGTCTCACGTCCCAGAATACAGCAGCGGTTTTCACCAACCGGTCTGGCACACAAATGGGCTAAATACCATTTTCCGTTATGGCCCTGTACTAAGCTTGCATGGCCTGCCTTTTGCAGGGGATTATCCGGCGTATGATAAGAGCTGAGCATGGGATTAAGGGGATCAACCTCGTATGGCCCCGTGATATTCCTGCTTCTTGCCATGGTTACGGAATGCTCGTAGCCGGTTCCGCCTTCCGCCGTCATTAAATAATAGTAGTCGTCATGTTTATATATATGCGGCCCTTCGGTCAGCCTAAGCTGCGTACCCTTAAATATATTTACCGGCTCTCCGATCAGGGCTTTCTTTTCCTCCGAATATTCCTGCAATAAAATACCGCCGAATTTAGTATGCCAGCACCTGTAGTCCATCAGCATATTTAATAAGTATTTTTTCCCATCGCCATCATGGAACAGGGACGCATCAAAACCGCTGGAATTTAAGTAAACCGGTTCTGACCAGGGTCCCCTGATGTCAGGCGCAGTCACAAGATAATTATGGGTATCTTTAAACATCCCGATAAAGGCTTTTACATCCGTATAAACCAAATAGTACAGCCCGCCGCTGTAGGATAAGCAGGGCGCCCAGATACCGCAGGAATCTTGTTCTCCTATCATATTTAACTGGGATAACCTTTCCAGGGGATGACAGATTAATTCCCAGTGGATTAAGTCCCTTGAATGATGGATTTGTACTCCCGGAAACCATTCAAAGGTGGATGTTACAATATAGTAATCATCTCCTACCCGAAGCATTGAGGGGTCAGGATTAAAACCTGTCAAAACAGGATTATTTACATAAGCCATCGAAAACTCTCCTTCTCTACCTTCTTGACCTTCAGCCCTTTAAACCGGTTGTCGCAACGCCTTCGACAAAATATTTCTGTGCAAGAAAGAATAGTATCACTACCGGTATTACCGCCACACAGGCCATTGCCATTACCTGGTTCCACTGAACCACCGACTCAGCGTCAATTGAGAGCCTTAAGGCCAGCGAAACGGTAAATTTTTTTACGGAATTTATGTAAATCAGGGAATTAAAATAATCATTGTAAGTCCAGAGAAATTGGAACAAGCCGGCGGAAAAAATTGCGGGCTTAAGCAGCGGAAGCAAAATTCGGTATAGTACCTTAAAGGTTCCGCAGCCATCAATATAAGCCGATTCATCCAACTCATTGGGCAATCCTCTCATAAACTGAATCAGCATGTAAATAAAGAACGGATAACAGGCGAACATGGCCGCCAGATAAAATGGCCAATAAGAGTCTAAAACGTCAAAAGTTCTGAAAATTGTATACCTGGGTATGATAATTACCGCATTGGGCAGCATAAGTGTGGAAATTAAGATACCAAACAACAGCTTTTTACCCTTGAACTCAAACCGGGCAAATCCGTAAGCTACCAAGATGCTGGACAGCAGCGTAAAAAGGGTTGTTGGAAGCACCAGCTTAAAGGTGTTTAGAAAGAAGGTACCGTAGGTTAATCCTCCTGTACTGATCCAGCCTTCCAGATACGGCTTCAGACTGAAACTTTTGGGCAGCAGACCAAGGGAGCCAAAAATCTCATCATTGCTTTTAAAGCTCGCAAAAAACATCCATATTAAAGGATATACCATTATGAGTCCTAAAATGATATAACGGGCATATACGAAAATTTCACGCAAAAATTTTTTTGTTTTTCTACTCATTTACTCCTCCATTACCGTATATACAGCCTATGCCAAAAGGCCTCCTGCAATATACGTAATCCGTTATATAGTATTATTTTGTCTGGTCTTCATAGAAAACCCAGTATTTTTGTGTACCGAATAATACAAGTGTTATAACCAGTATCAGCATGAATATAATCCAGGAAGTGGCACTGGCATATCCCATCTTATAGTAAGCAAAACCGTCATTATAAAGCTTAAGTCCCAGCATGTAGGTAGATTTTACAGGCCCGCCCTTTGTAATAACAAAGGCTGAAGTGAAATTTTGCAAAGCATTGATGGTTTGCATAATAACCGTAAAGAAGAGTATCGGAGTAATCTGCGGAAATGTAACATGAATGAAGGATTGAATTTTGCTGGCACCATCCATCCCCGCTGCCTCATATAAGGATTTCGGAACCTGCTTCAGCGCCGCAAGAAACATAACCATGGAGGAGCCAAACTGCCATACCTCCAGAGAGCTTAATGTAACCAGGGCTACCTTAGGATCCCCCAGCCAGGATACTTTACCGGCTCCAAAAACATGTAATATTGCATTAACCAGACCATTATCATTGAAAAGCAGCTTCCAAAGCAATGCAACGGCTATGCTGCCCCCGAACAGGGACGGCAGATAAAATACCGTTCTCATAAGGCCGATACCTTTTCTGGACTGATTTAACATAAGTGCTACTGCCAGTGATAGTATAATTTTGCCCGGCACTGTCATCAACGTGTAATTTATAGTCACTGCCAGAGATTTAAAGAATTCTTTATCCTTCGTAAACAGCCGGATATAATTATCCAGACCGACAAAATTCATTTTTCCGAATGCGTTATAATTTGTAAAAGAATATACTAACGAAGCCATAAAAGGATATAACTGTAATACCGCAAAACCGATCAACCAAGGTAATATGTAGATATAAGCCTTATAACCTCTTGCCATTTTTATTTTTTTCATTTACCATAACCTCGCTTGATAAAGGGGGCGGCGCATATTTTCAAACTTTCATTAACTAAAATGTGCGGCACCCCCTCTCCCAGAAATATTATTTGTTATTTATTGTGCTGATAAATAGTCATTAATTAATTCAACAACTTCTTTTGCTTCATCGGCAGGTGATACCTCACCAAAAGCAACATTTTCGTATGCATCACTAAGTATTGCTGTAACTTCGGCACTGGTAGTCTTACCGGAGTCAGATTTTCCGTTATACTGCATGCTTACATCTACCGTCATTTTTGTTAAGAAGTTAAGGGTTCCGGCTTCCAGTGCAAGTTCCTGTGCCCTCTTGGTAGGAGGAACGGAGCGTACCGTACCAAGTGTCTTCATAGACTCTTCATTGTTAAAGAAATAATCCAGGAACAGAGCTGCTTCTTCCGGATGTGCAGATTTTGCGTAAATACCTACATACTGCGGACAGTCATTAACCCAACCGTCACTGCTTCTCTCTTCAAATAAGGGGAGCTGAGCGGCGATGTAATTTGCATTGGGATTTGCTGCCTGCATTACAGCTGCAGAAGAGGTATAGCCCACATATGCAACATATTTACCGGCTATCCAGTTAGGATCATCCTGGTTGTTTACGCCGTAAGTCGCCATATAAGACAGCGGTACTGCAGTTTTACTCTCATACAGTTCCTTTACATAATCCAGCATCTGTGTAAACTGCTCCTCCGTCACATTCAGAGTATTTGTGGCATCGTCAATGATAGCCTTGCCATTCATCTGCCTTGCCATGGCCCGCATGATAAACGGCATCATATAAGATTCATTGCCTGAGATAAGATAAAGGGAGGGATCATATTCCTGTACCTTTTTGCCCCATTCAATTAACTGATCCCAGTCATAAGGCTGTGTAAAATCGATACCAATCTTATCTGCAAGATCCACATTTACTACAATAGCAGTACCAGCCTTCCCCATGGGTATTGCATATTGACTTCCGGACCCGAATTGACCGTTGTCCTCAAGGAAAGTAGCTTCAAACTTGGAAAAATCAATACTTGTTTCCGAAAGATTTAAAAGCTGTCCCTGTTCATAATATTCCGGCGCCGCTCCGGTCTCCAGCTGAATAATGTCCGGTGCCGTAGCCGATGCAAACTGTGTCATAAGCTTATCATTATAACCGTCCTGTGCACCATATTCCGGTTCTATCGTTATCCATGGATATTCCTTTTTGAAAGCATCAATAACTGCCAGAGTCGCCTCATGTCTTGCATCTCCACCCCACCAGGAGAAACGCAGTGTCACCGGGTCATGTTGATCCCCTTCAACCGTAGCCTCGGTAGTCTTGTCGGTGCTAACCGGTTTGCTGCCGGTATCGGCGTTACTCTTATTCCCGCTTTCTTTGCCGCATGCCGCTAAAGAGAAGATCATCAAAGATGCCAGAACAACCGCCGTAACTCTTTTCAATTTCATACATAAACCTCCCAATATAATTTTTTGAAGCCTTTACCTGGCTTAGTCCAAGTAACATAATTATTCTAACATCTGGATTCTCTGGCAAAAAGGTATCCGGCATAAGATATGAATTCATATTTTACGTACTTTTTTTGAAAAGTATCATTTTTCATTATTTATCTGCTTAAATAAATCTGTTTTATTTTTTGTTCCTTCCATTGGTATGAGAAAACTGACCAGTGTTCCCATCTCCTTTTTGCTGAGGATCTTCAGCCCGCTGACCTCTCCGTAATGCAGAATCAGTCTCCGGTTCAGATTTGTAAGACCAATATTCTTTGATTTTGCATCATTAATCTTGATTCTTAATTCCTTCAGAGCATCCTTTGTCATACCCCAGCCATTGTCAATTATCTCAACCCGGATAAAATTTTCCCTTCTGCGCAGCTTGATTTTGATGCAGCAGCGTTCACTTGAGGACCGCAGACCATGCTGTACACAATTTTCAACCACCGGCTGAAGCATCAGCCGGAAAACCGAATACTCCAGAAGTGAGTCATCTATTTCAAAATAAGTCACTATATTATTATTAAATCGCACTTCCTGTATTTCTATATAAGCCTTTAAATAAGCCAATTCCTCCTTTAAGGTTACAAACTCGGTAGGATTGGACAATGCATATTTCATAATACTGGACAGCTCCTGAATTAAGGTATGCAGCGTAGACTGGCCTCCAAGTTCCTTTAATACCTCCAGATCCATTGTCTGCAGTGTATTAAAAATAAAATGCGGATTAATCTGGAGCTGAAGTGCCATCAGCTCCGATATCTGGCTCTGATGCTGTCTTTCCAGTAAGTTTGCCTGCATTTGACTGTTTTTAAGGAACAAAAATAGAATATTATTTAAAATCAGATTATACTCATCTTTTACAATCTGCTGCGGTTTTTCTATGACCTCACCTCGTTCCGCAGCACTGAACACTTCCACCAGATAGGTAATATGCTTAAAAGCACTCCTGGTGGTAATCCAGGCTAAAAACATAACAATCAGCAGATTAATTGACAGTATAGTTAAGGCTATTTTCAGTAAACCTATGAGATTTGCCGCAAATACGTCAAAGGATATCATGGATACGAGGAAAGTTTGATGATAATCATCCGGCCTGATATACTGCATATAATATTTATTATTAATCTTTACCCATTTTTGATTTTTCGGAAAAGTACCTTTATTATGATACTCCTGCATAATCTTCTCAAAATAACCCTCCTGAGCGTTCACGTCCAAGGCGGTTTCTTTGTTGCTGGCATAGAGCTGTTCTCCATCTTTATTCAAATAAAAGAAACTTTGCCCTGGACTTAACATGTCCTTTAGCCTTTCTCCGAAATCGTCTGTTTTTACATTAAGGACAATTACACCCTTAGCATAGGACATCCGCTGATAAATCGTAATAATTTCCTTGGACTTATCGTAAGTGTATCTTTGTATTTCTCTCGTCTCCGCATACCGTTCATTATCCTTTGGTATGTTCTTGTAATGATCAAACCAGGCAATATCGTTAAAGCTTGTAAAGGAGGCCAGTTCATCCGACGAGGACGTCATAAAATTAGCCAGCCCGTCCATGTAAAGGTAAATAGAATCAATATATTGGTAGGAAAGCTGTGCACTGGCCAAATAATTATACATGGAGTCCATAAAAATGATATCCCGGTAAACCAGGATATCATGACTCATCAACTTTTTCATGGATATCATATATTGTGCATTTCTCATGGCCACATCCTGCTGGTGGATTGAGCTGTATATCACATTAACCACATTATCATTAATACTGGTTAAGGTACTGACTCCCATGCCGTGAAAATTATTGTGCTGTATATTGATTGCAAAGCATCCCATTATAGTAAATATAATAATCATGGGAATAAGCATAATTAATGCAAAGGTGCGAAATCTCTTGATAAAAAACTTATGCAGCATCTATTATTTTTTCTCCTTTCTTTGACCATTGCGGTATTCCATCGGACTGACATTAAAGTATGCTTTAAATGCCCTTGAGAAATTCTTAGGATTATCATAACCGACGTAAAATGCAATTTCATAATGCTTGTAGCTGGGGTCCATTAAAAGCTCACAGGCTTTTTCCATCTTAATCCGATTCAGACGCTCCAGGAATCCGGAACCCGATTTTTCTTTATAAATTTTGGACAGGTAATTCGGGCTAAGCCCAACCGTCTCAGCTGCACCTTCCAGGGAAGCTTTTTGGTAATTACTTAGCAGATACTCGTCCACCCGTTGTATAATTTCGCTGTAATAGGTCTTTGGCTTTGCAATTTCAACGGTATTCTTCCTATCCAGCTGTCTCCTGATTCCATCAAAGCAGGTAACCAGCTCGTCGTAGCGGATTGGTTTTAAAAGATAATCACTAATGCCAAATTGGATGGCTGCCCGCATATACTCATAATCCTTATAGCTGCTAAACAAAACAATTTTCAGTTCCGGAAAACGCTTAAGCTCCTTTGTAAGTTCAATACCATTCATATCCGGCATGGAGATATCGGTCATGACCACATCCACCGGATAATTCTCTATATAGGCTAATGCGCTCCTGGCATCCAGGAAGCGGGCTACAACCTGAAAACCAATATTATTCCATGGAAACAGTTCTGAAATACCTTCTAATATTTTCTCTTCATCATCTACTATAATCAGCTGATACATGCAATCACCGTACCTCTCTTTATAGGCCAATAAACATAAATTTATTATAGCATAAACCATATTAACATAATATATGAACCCGGAAGGTACGCTAAAAATGAAGAATTATGATAATTTTATACCCTCGAAAGCCGAGTTAACATACGTCTGGAGCTCATGAAGTAGAATGCAGAAAAAAGACCCGGGACGGGGCCATGAATACCCTTCCTAGGTCTTTCTTATCCTTTATCTAATGTCTTCTATTTTTTAATACCCCCATAATTGCTCTTGAATAACCGTCTATGATAACAGCTTCTATTTTTTCCATCTTATTCACATCCATATTTGCCGGATTTCCGAAATAGCCCTTGGGGGTTAAACTTTTTGCTGTGCTTTCTCCATGTGTCCAGGCTATTAATTCATTTACATCAAGCTTTGTTGGTTCTAGTTTTTTTGCGATCTCAACATCAACTAATTCCCTAAAGGAATGCAGCATCCAACTTGTTTCAAACGCTCCGGCATGAATATCCAGATATTTTTCTTCCAGCGCAATATCTCTCTGGTCTAAATCAACTATAACCAGATAATCCCTATCTTCCAGATTACCTAGCTGCGTAAATACATTTTTTGAATTTACGAAATATGCTGCTATACCCTCTTGAACTGCTTTTTCTACAACTTTAATCATTGTCTTAATATGAACAAAATCACCATGAAAATTAAGAAGCAAAATTTCTTTGAATCCCCATCGTTTTAAATTTTGAATAATTTCTAACAAAACTAAGCTCATCGTCTCTGGTTTAATTTCGAATGAACCGGTAAAGCCGTTTGTAATGCTATTCACTCCCCAATAAAAGGGCGGTGCAATTAACACTTCATACTGCTCCCTCTGCAGCCATTTCTGAATCTTTTCAACAACAGTTTGAGTTAAATAAATATCCGTTCCTAAGCATAGGTGCGGTCCATGTTCTTCGACCACGGATACAGGTAATAATGCACATGCTCCTTTAGATATCACTGCTTCCACTTGAGGATAAGTCATATCGGCCATTGTATTTCTAAAAACTGAATATTCCATAATGCTACTCTCCTTAGCTTTCTTTATATCATTATGATAAAGTTTTCCCTAAGGGCAAAGTCAACCATTTTTATTGAAGGGGAATTTGTACTTCCGTACAGTAATTATCGTTATTCCCAGTATGAACTTCACTGATATGGTATATTTCAATCGGTTCTCCAGTCACAATATAATTGCTCTTTTTAATATTTTCATAAAAGTGCTCATAAAATTCATTTTTCAAGCCACTATGGGGTCCCTGGTAAACATCACAAGCGTATTTTCCTGCCCTGATTATTTTATTCTCTATCTCCTCAAGAACAAGCTCTGTATTTACCTGATATCCAATATGAATCGTTACATTTTCTGCTCGCAGACATGGTTGAAATACAGCCAGTGGAGGAGAACAGATATTTCCGATATTCGTTCCTGACGCTGTGATAGAATTCCAGATAGTTCTATAATAATCCCTGAAAACATCTGATGAGTATATTCCCGAATATTCTTTATAAAGTATATATCTATCAGATAAATTCTTAACTACAAAACTATCATCACTTATATCCAATAAATGTTCTTGCATTTGGCTGATTTGGTGTTGCAATATGTGGACTTTTTCCAGTTTTCTGGTATATTCTTCGAGTTTTAGCTTTATCTCCTTCTCTTGATTGATAAGAATCTCATCTAATCCACCTACAATACCAGAAGACTGATATATCCCATAAAATATTCCAATCTGCTCCAGAGATACATCAATGTCCTGAAGCTGTTTAATGGCAATTACACGTGTAATATGTTCCTTTTTATAGAAACGGTATCCATTCTGTTGATTTATCTTTGCCGGTTTTAATAAGCCCAATCTATCATAATGCCGTAGCGTTTTTGGTGTTACATTGCATATACCGGCCAATTCTCCTATACTAAGTAATATCTCATCCAATTCTTTATCTCCAATTATAAATTAATATATTGTAATTTTCTTTTAACTTTCAAAACTATTTATGACCGATTTGCCTCCATACCTAAAACAGTGTTGTCAACAGGAAGAAAAGTGCTTCCTGGCTATAAAAACAGACCTACGACGGGGCGGTAAAGGTGAACCGAATCATGGTTCACCGCCTATCTAGGTCTGATTTTTATTTTTCTATGATGTTTTCGCATTATTCTACTATTTACTGACGAGGATAAACGGGGTTGCCTTTTGGATTAAATGCAGTGTCCGGTGACAAAAAAGCCAGCCTGCTTACAATTCCACTCGTCCTTCCAACGCTCTTAACAAAGTGACTTCATCAATGTATTCCAGATCTCCTCCCACGGGTACGCCGCTTGCAATCCGGCTTACCTTGATTCCGGTGGGTTTTATGAGTTTGCTGATATACATTGCGGTGGTTTCTCCCTCAAGGCTGGAATTTGTTGCAATAATTACTTCTTCTACATCCCCCTGTAACCGCTGGATCAGTTCCTTTAATTTAATATCATCGGGACCGATGCCAAGCATGGGTGAAATCGCACCGTGAAGAACATGATATACCCCTTCAAACCTTCCGGTTTTCTCATATGCCGCCAGGTCTCTGGGGTTTTCTACTACCATAATTATATTCCTGCTGCGCTTTTCACTGGCGCAGATCGGGCATAATTCACTGTCCGTTAAGGTATAGCAGTTGGAACAGTATCTTACGTTCTGCTTTGCTGCCGTAATTGCCTGGGACAGGTTATTCACCTGATCCTGGGGCAGATTAATGATATGAAATGCAAGCCTTTGCGCAGTCTTCGCTCCGATTCCCGGCAGCCTGGATAACTCTTCGATTAATTTGCTGATCTGACTGCTGTAATAATTCATTAGAAAGGAAATCCTCCTCCTAAGCCGCCTAACCCTCCGGTAATGGAGCTCATAGCCGCCTGGGATTCATCCTCCATTTTACGGAAGGCTTCATTTACAGCTGCCATTATCAGATCCTGAAGCATCTCGATGTCATCGGGATCTACAACCTCCTTGGACAGGGTTACACCGGTTAATTCTTTTTTACCGGATACTTTTACCGTTACCGCACCGCCGCCAACAGAAGCTTCCCATTCCTTCTCTTCTATTTCTTTTGTTTTCTCTTCCATCTGCTTTTGCATTCTCTGAGCCTGTTTCATTAAATTATTCATGTTACCGGGCATTGCTCCTCCCGGAAATCCACCACGTTTTGCCATAATATATTCTCCTTCCGATTGTTAATCTTCGTATTCAATCTTTATATTCTTAATGATTTTTGTTAAATCAGGGATATCTTCCATGCTTTCTTTCCCCTGTACCAGCAGCTGGGTCTGTATCTCAACTTCCCTTTGAATGATCTTTGCAATGGCAGCCTTTAATTCATACATATGATTTTCCTGGGATATTAATTCCTTATCCATGGACTCACTAAAGACCAACAAAAGTGACCCGCCATTACCAATACTGGGTCTGGCATTCATTAAAGCAGCTTTTGTCAGATAGGACGTACCAGCTATGATGGTGTGCCAATTCTTAGCCACTTCCTTTAATTCCTCCGGCACTGCCTTAGGTAACACCACCGGTTTTTTATCCTCTTTTTTTTCAGTTTGTATTACGGGCTTATCCGAAATAGCTTCCGGGGAAACCAGCATACCTTTTTCCAGTTTGCTCTCAATAAGCTTCAGCCGGTTAACAATATCCTCATAACCGGTTTCCATCTGAGGTCTGCAGAGTTTGATCAGGGCAACCTCCACCATGACCCGTTTCTGGGAGGCATATTTTATCTGATTGGACAAATCGGAAAATATGCGGATGTATCTTATCAGAGTTTCCACATCAATCTGTACGGCCTGTTGTTTTAAGACAGCCAGGTTATCCGTTGATACTTCAATCACTTCTGTGGTATCCTCCGATGTTTTCACCAACAAGAGATTTCGCAGGTACCAGGTAAAGTCCACTGTAAACTGCGTTAATTCCTTACCCTTTATAATCAGCTCTTCTAATAAAGTCATGGAACCGGCTACATTGCCGTCCTGTATATAATCAAGCAGCCTTGCAAATACTTCAATATCCACGGCTCCCAGTACTTCCAGTACATTATCAAAGGTAAGCTTCTGACCGAAATAAAAGGCAATACACTGGTCTAAAAGACTTAAGGCATCCCTTAGGGAGCCATCTCCCATTCTGGCAATATACCGTACCGCCCTTTCTTCCGCCTCGACACCTTCCCTCTGTATCAAATCCGTCAACCTGTCCGCTATGGTATCAATGGTTATCCGCTTGAAATCATAACGCTGGCATCTTGAGAGAATTGTTATGGGTATTTTATGTGCTTCCGTAGTGGCCAGAATAAAAATCACATAGGAAGGAGGTTCCTCCAGGGTTTTTAGCAGAGCATTAAAGGCACCTGCCGAGAGCATATGAACCTCATCAATAATATATACTTTAAATCTGCCCTCCGTAGGAGAGTAACGGACTTCATCTACAATCTCCCTGATATTATCCACACCGTTATTGGAGGCAGCATCTATTTCAATTACATTCATGGATGTCTGGCTGTTAATGGACTTGCAGGCGGAACACTCATTGCAGGGATTGCCGTCTATGGGATGTTCACAGTTAACTGCCTTGCCCATTATTTTGGCAATGGTGGTTTTACCGGTACCCCTGGTTCCGCAAAATAAATAGGCATGGCCTATCCTGTCCGCTTTTACCTGATTCTTCAAGGTTGTTACGATATGATCCTGGCCTTTAACATCGTTAAAGTCTCCCGGCCGGAATTTTCTGTAAAGAGCAGTATATGACATGCTTGCACTTCCTCTTTCAAATAAAGGCCGGATAAAGACCGGCTTAAGTTTCTTACTTTCGTTTTTTATTTTACCAATATACGGTCAGATTGTCAAAATATTTTGACTGTTCCGGTACGGAGGTCAAAGAAACTATGCCTTTCTGCCTTTATTACAATGGCATAAGGCATATGTAAAGGATGCCTGTACCGCACAAAGAACTCCATACGTTTCAGCTATCAGGCATCAATCAAATAGTTCTTCTCTCTCAGAGCTTTTTCAATATTATTAAGAATCTCTTCCGAATCCGCCTCCACCGTATGCAGATGTATACCGTCTGTCAGTTCCTTTAATGGAACCGTTTTTTTAAGTTTTACCTTTTTGACAAAATCATAGACATCCTGGCGGTTTTTAATTATTAAATCTGCGGCGATTTCCCCGTAAAGTTCATGGCTTACAATTACATTCAATACCTTTCCCCCGTTATCTACGATGGTACACAATTCATCCTCGATTTCCTCTGTTGTATGCTTTACGGCATAGCAGCGGTTTACTTTCTGCCTTTCCTGAAGATAAATCAGATATCCTTTTGTGGTGGATAAAATATTTTTATTAACTGCCCGCAAAAGAGCAATGTCCTGAACAATCACCTGCCTGCTGACTCCAAGCATTTTCGCCAGGTCCGTACCGGAAACCGGTTCTTTGGCGTTATTCAGCAGCTCTATTAATTTGTCCCGGCGTTCCTGTCCTTCCATTACAGCACTCCTCCTATCTGCTTAGGGTTTTTCATGAATTAATTTTATAATAACTTCCCTGGAATTGCAAGGTATTCCCATCTAATGGTGTCTATCTATGTATGATATTCCTAATGCATATGAAAACCTTCCGGTTGTCCAACCCATTTATACCTTTACTACAAAAAGATACACTTCCGGTTATTACCCTTCCGGTAAGTGCATCTTTTATCCCTTTTATTGATGGCATCAGGAAATTTCCACCGACTGTATGGGTGATATCTCCGGAGACGGTTCAGAAATCGGAGTTTCCGCCGGTACGGGTATAATTTCCGGTGCCGGGATGCTTCTTATGGTATCCGGCTGAGGGGAAGGAACGGAGGACGGCGCCGGAGGAAGGATCTCTTTTCCCGGGGTATCAGGCGGTACTTCTTTCATAGGTTCTGCGGCAAGTGCCTCTGATTTAAAGCCGCACTCCGTCATATCCGCTTCATTTGGTCTGAATCCAATCATGACTGCTGCTCCTTTCATTTATCGATAAATTTAAGTTTTGCAATTGCTAAGCTGGATTCGAGTATCAAAAAAACTTCAAATCCTACTCTGCATAATGCACTTATTTTTACCAATTCACATGCAAACTATGCTAAAACTTCAAAATACAACGGATTCCCATATAGATAACCGGTACCAGAAGGGAGGGCAGCATATTTACAGTTTTGAATTTCAGATTCGTCATGAGATTAAGGCCGACGCAGATGATTAATGCGAAGCCGACCATACATATCCGGGTCAGTAGCTCGCCTGCCAGTATATTGTTTAAAATGCCGGCAAACAAACAGATACCGCCCTGGTATATGACAAGGGGTATAAAGGAAAACATAACTCCAAACCCCAGACTTGCAGCCAGTACAATTGTAATTACCAAGTCCAGAATGCTTTTTGTAATCAATATACTATTATCCCCGGTAAGCCCGCTGGTCAAAGAGCCTATAATTCCCATAGCTCCAATGCAGCAGATCGTGGAGGCAGTAATGAAGCCTTCCGTAAAACCTTCTATTTTAAATTTTGTCTCAATTCGATTACTGAATGCATTTATTTTATCATCCAGTTTTAATAGCTCTCCCGCCAGGGTGCCCAGCGCAAAGCTGACCACCAAAAGCAGTTCTCCGGAAGAATGCAGAGTTCCGTTGCCGGCTGTTTTAAACATATTGGATATAAGACCGTTAACTCCTATAATAATAACCACAAGCCCCAGGGCTTTATTCATACTTTTTTCTATGCTGTCCGGTATTCCTTTTTTAAAGAGCATTCCGATAAGGCCCCCCAGCAATACGGCGGCACCGTTAATTAAAACACCTAACATCTTATGTTCCTCCAGATCTTCTTTTCTTTACCCGTCTTCTAATTCAAAGCAGCCGTAACCCGCAGCTATAATGGTTTATACAGGGTTAGTACAACAAATTATTTTGCCATTTCAAACAATTATAAAGGATGTATAACAAAATATACAGCTTTATTTCTGTTTCATAAAAATTAGTAGATTGCAGTATACTACAAAAAGGTTTTTACGAACAAAATAAACCTGCAAATCTTTACCCTATAAAAAGCAGGCTGATTTACCAAGATCATGTAAAAATCCATGACATAGAACTATACATCCCGGATAACCGTATGCTATAATAATTAAGGAAAAAAGAAATTTAAAAACTGCCGCTTAAACCAGACTTTTAATTATGAAATGGAGAATGCCATGTTCCGATTATGGGCCAAAATATTTAAGGATAACCGCATGCTTAAGGATATCGTTATCTGTAATGATAATATAGAGTTAAACCGTACAAGGAAAATATTTGATGCTATCGATGATATCTGCTACCAGTTTGATCTGTCTAAACCGATCTGGCTGGATTCCACTGTTGCCGACTTTAAAAAGCATGACAAGACCAGATTTACTCAGGATAACTTTATTGACCGGATTGATTTTGATTACCTGGAGATTCATGTAATTGAGGAAGGATAAACAGATTGGTGGGTTATGAAGAAAAAATTAAAACTTCTTTTATTCCTGTGTCTTATACTCCTGAGTGTGTTTATGCTGCGGGTTATACAGCGGTTTGAGAATGAGTATAAGGATAAGAATTCCAATATTTCTGTTTCTGGTACCAGCCCTTTAACCTCTCAGGACTTGAACGAAACGAATGCTTCAAAATCCACCGATACCAGCTCCTTAGAAGAAAGTCCCGCAGGAGATCAGGCTTTGGAGCCGACAAAAAGTCTGCCTTCGGATCGGTCTGAAGCCGAGTCCGCAGACTCTGCCGCAGATAACTCCGGTTTTGAAACCCCCGGTACCTTGGTATCTGATGCAACAGAAACTGATACGAACAAAACTGCAAACAGCAGAGGTTCGGACAAGCCGGCCAGTACAGCTCCCATGACACAAAAAGCCCTGCGTAAGCTGGCTGCCGGCACCATTTTAGACATAACTGAACCAGGAGACATCATAATGAATAACTGTTTTTATTTTGAAGAAATTAAAGAAGATATTAAAATAAGAATACAGGGTAAATCCTACAAGGAAGACTGTACGGTACCCTTTGAAGATTTAAGATACATACGGGTTCTTTATTATGGGTTTGATGAAGAAACACATATTGGTGAATTAATCGTAAATAAAGCAATTGCCGCTGATATAGTTGATATCTTTGCGGAATTATATGAGAAACAGTACCCTATTGAAAGCATGGTTCTGGTGGATGAATTTGATGCGGATGATAATACTTCCATGGCTGCTGATAACACTTCTTCTTTTAATTACCGCTGTGTACCAGGTTCCACTCATCTGTCCAAGCATGCACTGGGGCTGGCCATAGATATTAACCCTTTATATAACCCATATATTCAATATACAAAAAACGGAACCACCGTACTGCCTGTTGAAGGCACAGATTATGCCGACCGCACTTTGGACAACCCGTATTATATTGACGAGAATGACCTATGTTATCAGGCCTTTACCAAAAGAGGTTTTACCTGGGGTGGATTTTGGAAGGACGAACCGGATTACCAGCATTTCCAGAAAACCATTAATTAAATACAATAGGTAGAAGTAACAGATAATGCTTATTTATAAAAGGGGGATACATAATTATGAATAATTTATATTTAGCCGCACCCGATGTAAAGTATAAAAAGAGCTTTGAGGATTACGTACTGGCATACCAAAAGAGTGGTAATGAGTTCTATTTCAGTATATATAAAAAGGCTCTGGAAAATTTCCAGGATTATTTAAAGGAATTACATAGCTACTCCATCGGCATTGATCTGCCGCCAGGTGAAGTTAAAACCTCAACTTACTGGCTGATTCATGAAACGAAAGTTGTTGGAGTCGTACGAATCCGGCACCAGGACGTTGGATGTGACGGTAATATCGGTTATGATATCTCACCAAATAACCGGAATCAGGGTTACGGCTTTGAAATTTTAAAACTGGCATTGGAAAAGGCAGTGCAAATAGGTTTAAATGAAGTATTTTTAACTTGCAGCACAGAAAACTCTGCCTCTAGAAAAATCATTGAAAAAAATGGAGGTAAATTATTAGGAACTGTTTTTGATACGGAAGAAATGGAATACCTATATAAATTTTGCATTTCGTTGGTATGAAACTGATTATCTTTCTTTATATAATGAAACAATATCCATGCAAGAGTCTGGACATCCAGTCTCTGCTGATACGTTGTCACGATTATACGCTGTCATTCTATGCGCTGTTACGACTGTATGCTATCACGCCGTACACGTTGTCATGGCTATGCGTCATTACGACTGTATGCTGTCACAACGGTAATAATCAATTCCGGAACATTATGTACATCCTGCCTGGAAAGCTTTTTAATTTAAAGTAAGTTCGAAGAACTAATTTCTAAACTAAAAATGCCCCAGGCAATGATTTTCATAATCTTTTGCCTGGGGCATTTTTATATAATAAATAATTCCCTAAATTTCTATGTTAAAGTAGTTTCTATATAGAAACTATAATCTTTTCAGTAATTCTTCTCTCTGCTTTTCAAATCCCGGTTTCCCAAGAAGTGCAAACATATTTTTCTTATAACTCTCCACGCCTGGCTGGTCAAAAGGATTTACACCAAGGATATAACCGCTGATGCCACAGGCAAATTCAAAGAAATAGAATAATTCGCCAAGAGAAAATTCATTCTGTGCCGGAAGATTTACAATTAAGTTAGGAACACCACCGTCAGTATGAGCCAGTCTGGTTCCGTTCATAGCGCTTTTGTTGATAAAATCCACACTCTTACCGGCCAAATAGTTCAATCCGTCAAGATCGATTTCTTCCTCTTCCAGAATAAGCTCATGGGAGGATTCCTCAAGATTAATAATGGTTTCGAACATCGTTCTTTGTCCGTCCTGAATAAACTGTCCCATGGAGTGCAGATCCGTTGTCAGATCCACTGCCGCAGGGAAGATGCCTTTTTGATCCTTGCCTTCACTTTCTCCGTATAACTGTTTCCACCACTCGGAAACATAATGAAGAGAAGGTTCATAGTTAGCTACGATTTCGATGTTCTTGCCTTTTCTTAATAGAATATTACGAACAGCTGCATATAACATAGAATCATTGGATTCAAAAGGATTATTCAGGCAGCGTTCTCTCATGCTCTGTGCGCCTTCCATTAATTTAGCAATGTCTGCGCCGCTTGCAGCGATGGGAAGGAGGCCAACTGCTGTTAAAACCGAATAGCGTCCGCCTACATCATCGGGTACTACAAAGCTTTCATAGCCTTCTTCCGTAGCCAGATTCTTTAAAGCACCTCTGGACTTATCGGTTGTGGCATAGATTCTCTGAGCCGCTTCTGCCTTGCCGTATTTCTCGTTCAGCAGTTTTTTAAATACACGGAATGCAATGGCAGGTTCAGTGGTTGTACCAGATTTGCTTATAATATTTATAGAGAAATCCCTGTCACCGATCACTTCGATTAAATGGTGGATATAGGTACTGCTGATATTATTCCCAACATAATAGATCTCCGGTGTTTTTCTGATTTCTTTTGAAACGGAATTGTAAAAACTGTGTCTTAAAAATTCAATGGCTGCTCTTGCACCTAAATAAGACCCACCGATTCCGATAACCAATAAAACATCGGAATCGTGCTGGATCTTATCAGCAGCCGCCTGAATGCGGCTAAATTCTTCTTTGTCATAATTAACAGGCAGGTCAATCCATCCCAGGAAATCATTTCCCGCTCCGGTTTTATTCAGTAACTCTGCTTTTGCAGATTCTGCAATTTTTTCTATCATCTTAATTTCAGATTCGGCAATAAACCCTTTTGCTGCTGAATAATCAAACGTTACATTTTTGCTCATTTGACGCACTCCTTTAATAGTTGATTATAGGGTTATTATATCATTTTCCTTTTTATTCTATCAAAGTGGTGCCTGTTAATCAATATATTTTTTTACAGTGCTAAGTATTATTTTGCAATGCCTATGTATTATTTTGCAATGCCTATGTATTATTTTTACGCCAAAAATTCTTTTAAAATATCTTCAATGAGTTTGTCATCGGCATTAACCGTCTGTTTTGCTTTTCTATTTGCAGCCGGCCTGCTTGTCTTAGTATTTGAAATACCGGATGCGGTAACCTGAGGTTTTGACTCTTGGGTGCTGCCGGTATTAATAACCTGGGCTTTTTCTACTTTAGCTTTTTCTACTTTAGCCTTTTCTACATGAGCCGGTTCAAGGGAAGCTTTCTCTACCGGAACTTTTTCTGCTCTAAATTTTTCTGTTACTGCTGCTTCCAGATTAGGTTTCACGGAAATCGGTTTTTCTTCCGCCAGCCTCTCCTTAAAAGACATAATTTCAACCGGTTTTTCTTCCATTAAAGTAACCGCGATCTTATCATCCTGTTTATCAAAAGGAAGTATATCCTTTTCTTCCTCCAAAGCTTCCAGGTTTCTTCTTTCACGGAATTCTCTTTTTAAATTCTCCTTTCTTTCCTGGGCAATGGTTTTATATTCCACCGGCTGGGTTTTATTCTTGTCCGATTTTAAGGCTTTCTTTTCTAACAATAAAGTTTTTTTGATTTCTTCCTGTCTGAGTTTCTCTTCCTTCTTGCGCTCTTCATTGGCTTTTACTTCTGCCTTTATACGCTCAATTTCAGCTCTTTCTGCTTCTCTTTTTCTCTCCAGGGCCAGTTTGGTTTCTTTCTTAATGCGCTCATCTTCTTCTCTGGCTTTCTGTTTGCTTTGAGATTTAAGCTGTTTCTTATTGGCTTTTAACAGCTGCTTTTCTTCTTTCTTTTTAGCCGCGGCTAGTTTCGCATCTGATTTGATACGTGCCTTTTCCAGACGGCGGGATTGTTTTTCCTGCCTCTTCTTACGCAGTTTTTCTGCTTTTAACTTGGACTTCCTGTCCTTCTTTTCCTTACCGGATACTCCGCTATGCACTTCACTTGCGGCTGCGAAAAGTCCGGAAGTGTTCATGGCCTCTGCCGCTTCTTCACGAAGATATTCTTTCTTATATTGCTCGATTAATTCCGGCTGTATCTGTTCCTGTTCCAGCCTTACCTTTAAAATATTTTCAAAATAATCCTTCATATTAAGCCGGACCAACTCTTTTCTGCCGGCCAGGTTAATTAGACCTTCTAAAAATATCAACAGTCCGCTTGTTAAAATACCCACAGAAAATGTACTTAATATCTGCTGTTTTCCACATTCATAAATTAGGCCCAAAATCGTGCTGATTGAACCGGTCAACAGACATAGCATTAAGATTTGTCCACCGATGTTCTCCCATGTTGATAAAAGAATTCCACAAAATCTATGCCGAAATACATACTTATCCACAAAGATATCCACATTATTCACACCTATTTTAAGAACATAGTAGGTTTCGAACTTCTTTTTCATCATTTGCGTCAGTTTGTTTTTTGACTTCGCCATATT
>JAEZSL010000177.1 GCA_023443925.1 Bacillota bacterium
CCAAACATCTGTTTTGTATTCCGGATACCAAATTTATCTATATATTCAGACTAGCAGATCATATACAAAAAGTCAATTATTTCGTATAATTATATCACAGTAAAGAAATAATAATGTTATAAAGAAATTCATAAAGTGTGAATATGATGAAGGAGGATACCTTTATGTATATTGGCAGTACAAATTTATACTTAGATCAGGTGAAATATAATAACAATGTTCAGGCAAGCTGGATTACTTCTGAAAAATATGAAAACTGTGAAAACTTTTATGAGCATATTGTAGTTAGAAATAACAAATCAAAGCTTTTTCACAAAAAAAATAAAAATGCATAAATGATTTCTGTCACTAAGTAAACAAAAAAGCCTGTTGAATTTTAACAGGCTTTTACATTGTATTCAGAAATACCGCACCCAGATTTCACTTCTTCATAAAAAGTATATCAGAAACTGTACTAACCTCCTATGGTTCAGGCAGTACTTTGGCAATATCATACTGAGTATTTATTACCAGCCACATCTGATCAAAATAGTTCATGATATTCCAAATTCCGGCTCCCTGAATTCCGAATCGGGGTACAAACCCTGTTAATGCATTAATACTTCTTGCATCACTAAACCATACAATATGTCTGGTATTTCTATTATCCATTAAATTATAATACTCGAAATAAGGTGCCTGGGAAAGTTCATCAAACAATATGGTTGAGCCTGTAAGCGCGGCCAGTTCCACCGCAGCATCAGGCGTTAATGCATTGGCTCTGCTAATCCCGATTATATACGGACTCTGCCAATCGTATCCAATAACAGAAATACCGGTATATATTTTTTCTGCCGGAATCATTGTAATGGCATTTTCCAGGATGGATTCTGATAAAAAAGCAGGCGTTATGGGAGATGGCGGCCCAGGAAAAGAGCCCCAGCCATAAGTCAGAAGCAGCAGACAGTCTGCCAATTGTCCAAAGACCGTGTAATCAGCTCTTTCGATGGTTATTTCACTGGAACTTAAAACAATCCTCGGAGTTATTGTAATGAATAACAAAAATCCTTCTGCTCTCAGGCTTGACGATAACTTTGTCATAAAATTCTCATAGGCAGTCCGGTTTTCCTGATCCAGATTTACAAGAGATATGTTTAGGCCATAGTATTCTTTTTCTCTTAGAATCGTTAAAATAGTGTTAATATGACGCTCTAATACTTCTTCGTTATATAAGATACTGTATACTGTTGCGATATCGCTTGTTCCCTGATAAGTTAAGGTTGACAGAGACATTAAAGGTGCAACTCCATAATCTTTTGCAATAGTGATAAGATCAGTTTCATCGCTGCCCTCAATTTCCCCGCCTGCAATTGCTCTGTAATTAAAGATTGTTAAGTATGTTAAAAAGGGCAGGGTTTTTCTTAATATATCCCGGTCTATAAAAGGGTAAGCATAGGCATTGATTGCAATACTCCCCTGCTTTTCATAACGGATGACAAGGGTTTCTCCCTGATATAAAGTCTCCCGATTCGACAGGAACGGATTATTCCTTAATAATTCCATGACAGTGACTCCATATGCATTGGCTACACTGTAGATCGTGTCTCCTTCCTGTATTATATATACCTGCTCAGGGTAAGCAATTACAATGGTCTGCCCAACTACCAGATTTTCCGGATTAATCAGTCCATTTTCCTCCACCAGTCTGGTTACCGATACGTCATAATCGGCTGCGATGGTATAAATCGTTTCTCCTGGTTGTACAACATGTATAATCATGGATTCCTCGATTTATCTGTTTCTTTTATTATATGTTGCGAAATATAAATTATTATTAATCGCCCTGCATAATTAGCAGGCACCGCAATATGCTGTTTATTTTCTGCTTTTCCGATTCTGCCAAATTGCCCAGAAACCCAGGAGGAAAAACCAGACTAATACCAATAACATAATGATAATATAAAAGCTCAGTAATTTCTCACGTCCCGTAAAGACCATGATAATCCCCATAATAACACCAAGTATTCCGACTAAAAGCCCTGCAATTCCCTGAAAACGGGGTCTGCCGCTATCCAAAAGCATTCCCAGGCTGATAAAAATATAGGATAACCAGATGATAATCACCTCTATGGGAAATAATCCTCTGCCAAAGCCTGCCGGTGAAAGTACGGTTACAACACTGTAAGCTATTTGCTTCTGGGATTCCGGGGAAGACATCCAATTAACGATTGCAGATGGATATGAGATATCCAAAGACATGCCCGCTGTCCAGATGGCGGTTCCTAATAAATTGAAATAAAACCCGATTTTCGCCCAGGCTTCACCTGGTCCATGGATAGAATCACGTATACCTATGATACCGATAAACAGCCCCCAGAACCCAAAAACCATTAAGATTGCGGAAAACTGCAATACTTCCGGATGAGTGCCAAATGCTTTTTGCATCTCCAAAATGTCACCTATATCTTTTGATCTCGGAACGATAAAGGAACCAACTGCAATCAGAATTCCACCTATAATACATCCTGCGCCGCTGATTTCTTGCATATTGTTTTCTCTTAGCTTTAAATCCTTCAACAAATAACTCCCCTTCCTTATTGTTACTAATGCCCTGTTCTAATGCTCCTGTATTTCGAGAGATAGTTTTTTATTTGACTCACAGACCTTATTACATTGTTTTAAATTCTACTGTTGAAATCATCAGATGGATAAATTATACTAATATAATAGCAGTTTTAGAGTTTATATGGCAAGATAAAAAACAGAATTCTTTTAGAACTAATTATATATTCTCATATTTAAGAACCATAATAAATGAGTACCTAAGGAGGATTTTATTCAATGGCAGCAGATAATCAGTATCAAACTGATATTGAAACAATTATCTCAAAGCGATATGACAATGGCGGTGATTATTGGACTACCCCTGACAGACGGCTGATCAAAGGCAGCCCCTTTAATACACTTGTCAGCGCGTATATACTGTCGGAACTGGGAATGGATATGGCTGATCCGCTGTTAAAAGAAACGGCTGACCTGATTTTAAGTTCCTGGCGGGAAGACGGTCGCTTCCAGTTATATCCCCAGGGTGCAATCTACCCATGTCAAACAATCAATGCCGCCAGAACTCTTTGCCATTTAGACCTTGCTTCTGATTACAGGCTTAAGAAAACATTTGATCATCTTCTGGAAACTCAGCATAGTGACGGAGGCTGGCGCTGTAATAAATTTAGCTTCGGGAGAGGCCCTGAAACCGAATTTTCAAATCCAGGCCCAACTCTTACCGCTTTAGATGCCTTCCGTTATACACACTTTCTCAATAATAGTGCATCCCTTGACAAGGCAGCAGAATTCCTTCTTAATCACTGGGATACCCGTCTTCCTCTCGGTCCCTGCCATTATGGCATAGGTACCCTGTTTTTTCAGTTGACATATCCGTTTATCACATATAATCTTTTTTATTATGTCTACGTACTGTCTTTTTACAGTAAGGCTAAAAAAGATCCCCGGTTTCTTTCCGCACTTGGACTTTTGGAATCAAAGCTGTCAGACGGCAAGATTATTGTTGAGCGCCCAAATCAAAAATTAGCAGGTTTTATTTTCTGTAAAAAAGGGGAACCAAGTGATTTGGCAACAGCGCGTTATAAAGAAATTATTAGTAACTTGATGTGATATAGAAAAGAGTATCCTATTCATTGCGGACACAAAAATGCATCCCTGCTTACAGCACTCTTTTTAAATCAGGACAGTTATCCCGTGGTTGGATGACTGCCCTGATTTATTTATTTTTATTTATTTATTATCTACTATTATTAAATCCTATCTGTATACCTCTGTTTTTTCTTTTCCCTATTCGTTATCACCAATACCATGATTACCTCCGCCAGAAGCAGACACAGATTCATTGCCAGGGGCAGCATCCGGTTATGCTGTGAAAGCTGTCCTGCAATCCACCCCACCGGAATGCTGATAAGTAATATCATTGCCGTAATAAGGCTGTTTGCCCTGGCACGTTCTCTGGCAGGAATCGCAGCTGACATTACCGATTCACTTAACGGGCCTAAAATTGCCAGTGCAAAAGCCTCACAAATTACCGATAAAAATACTGCCCAGATAGCAGCTGCCTTAAAAGGCAGGCATAAAAGCAATACTGCCAGTCCCAGAAAGTGCACACCAACTCCCAGCAGAAAAGGACGCCGGAAGGAATGTATACTGACATGAGAAATTACAAACATATAAACCAATATGGTGGTAACGGCTTTTATCATTGGGAACACCGAGAGCATCGATGTATTAATTCCATAAGATGCCGTAACAAACAGCGGCCAGAAGGCTGCCTGAACAATATTAAAGCAAGTCATCAGGGTCATAAGTATGACATATGGCAAAAGATTTGAATTCCGAAAAGCGGCAGCAAATTCATCCCAGCCTGCAAAGGTCAGGGAAAATAAGGACTGCCCCCTGCATTCCTCTTTTCTTCGCCTGCCGATGGTACTTTCTTTTGTCAGCTTATACTGCAGAACAAATTTAACTGTCATTAAAATCATGGCTGCCAGATAAATGACCCGCATGGTTGGCACCATGGTAAACCGGTCGATACACAGACCTGCCACAGGAGCAATAAAGCCTGCCAGCAAGCCCCAACAATTAATAATTGTATAGATATGAATGAGTTGTTCGGTATCACCATCTTCAATAATCATACAGCTGAAGCTGTTGCCGGTTATCCTCCACATTCCATTTAAAACTGCCGCAATTATAAAATACCAGTACCCTTGCGCTCCTGCCCATAGTATACAGGGGACGATCCAGCAAAGTAACCCGAAGACCAGCATGGATTTTCTTCTGCCAAATTTATCAACAATGGCTCCTGAAAACAGGCTGGACAGGAACTGTGCCGCCAGCCCAAGACTTGCGATTATACCGATCTGGACATCCTGCAGCCCGATTGCGGCCATGTAGACCGAGGCGAAGGGCAGAAAAAGATTATAGGGAATTGCCCATAAGGGCTCTACTGCAACACAGGCCTTTTGATTGCCTTTTAACGAACACAGGGTTTGCCATATAGGATGCTTTATTTTCATAATAGATTCTCCTTTTATTATTACTTGTAAAAAACATCAACTCCTTTCTGAATACCTTCACCGGCTAACCCCTTAAGGGCCTGAAGGGTATATAAATTCAACAACGGTGTTTCTCAATTATCTATATTATTTTCTTATAAAAAGGTATTAATAAAGCCCATACCAATAACTGCAATCCAATATACAAAATTACAAACCGTAATCAGTGACGGGATAAATAACAGAAATCTTTTTTTATTAACCGAATTTCTATAAAGCAAATAGCTGGCAAGGCACATGGGAACTGAACCCAGGGCTAATAACATAGAACTACTTTCCAAATAGGTTACCGGCAGCATAGCTTCCGGATTGGTAATGTTGTTTCCGCCAATAAACATTCTTGCCAGTAAGACTCCTACACAAATAACACCAATGAGATAGATTGCTATAAGAATTTTCTTTGTATTAGTCATAAACATTCACCCTTCCAGGCCCTGACAGCTTGCCTAATATTTACCTGTAAAATATCCTTTTATCAATGTAAAGATGATGGCTCCGGCAAATATCAGAATAGCCAGACCGATATTTTTGATAATTCCAGAAATAGATTTTTTACTTTTATAAGAGTTTTCCAGATGATAAGCATTCTCTGAATATCGGTTATATTCTCCGCATTTCGGACAAATACCTTCATACAGGTCATATTGATAGACTGTGTTACAGGAACCGCATTGCACCATTGGTTTACTATCATAAGCTTTCCGGTGTTCTATCACGTCATCCGGCACCTGTATACGGCTTTTCGCATCAATATAAAACCAAACGGAAGCAGTAATAAAAAGCAGGAACCATACGATTAGTAAAACCAGCAGGATTAAGCCGTGGGGTAAGGAAAAACAAGTTAGTAAAATATATCCGATGTTGATTGCTTCCGGATCAGATATCATAATAGCAGAAATGAAGTTCAGTATTACCAGCAGAATACCTGTAATAAAAATAGCAGGCGCATTCCACTGCCTTCTAATGGTTTTGTTCCCTTTCATCAGCTGCGGATGCAGTTTTCCCTGTGATAAGCTTGCCAAAAGCGAGATTATAGAGACGTACCTGCTTACTTTTGCAGAAATAAATATCCCTTTCTTAGGGATTAGAAGCCCGGTTATGATAAAAACGAAAGAAAATATTAAGTATGTAAAGGTTGTAATCCATATCAGCAAAGTCTTCTCCGGATCAATGGATAAGGAGGAAATGATTAATAAATTCACGATAGCTAAAACTGCACTTACTATAACCAGCAGGCTGCAGCAATAATGCATTATGGTTTTAACGGTATTTTTATGGGTGTTCATTCCGGTTGAAATCCTCCGTATTATCTTATGTATATTCTTCTATTTATAAGTATATTGGCACTTCCATTATCTGTCAAGCAAATGACTATTTGAATCCAAAACTCCATCTATAACTGAAAATGATTCTTAAGTTAAAACAAAGGCATCAAGATATCTCTATCTCAATGCCTTTGTTTTTCTATACTCTATGATTTACTATCTTATCTTTGATTTACTATTTTTCTTTGAATTACTATTTTTCTATGAATTACTATTTTTCTTTGAATTACTATTTTTCTTTGATTTACTATTTTTCTTTGAATTACTATTTTTTTAATTTACTATTTGATCCTTGAATTTCCTATTATAATTTACTTTTTCACTTATATTTCCTGGAATAAGCCTTTGGTTTCTTTTTGAAGAAACACATGCTCTATTCTTGGCAATGAAATTCCAAGAGTTTCTTTTAGTACATCTTCAATGGTTTCAACCGGTATCACCGTAAGCTGGGTCTTTACTTCCTCCGGCACATCCTTTAAATCAATTTGATTATCTCTTGGAATAAGCACTTTATTGATACCTGCTCTTTGGGCTCCCAGTAATTTTTCCTTCAGCCCGCCAATTGGAAGCACGGCACCTCTTAATGTAATTTCACCGGTCATGGCGATTTTGGAATCCACTTTTTTACCGGTAATTAAAGAAGCAAGTGCAGTGAATAATGCAATT
The DNA here is from genome assembly GCA_023443925.1 of Bacillota bacterium. The sequence continues at coordinate 7,094 of JAEZSL010000177.1, forward strand.
CCGGCAGAGGGGCCGTCTTTTGGAACCGCTCCGGAGGGTACATGGATATGGAGATCCCTTTCTTTAAAGTTAACGGTATTCAGGGGCAGTCTGGATTTTAACAGACTCAGGGAAATTCTTGCCGATTCCTTCATTACCTCTCCCAGTTTACCGGTTAACATAACTTCTCCGCTGCCCGGCATATCGGTAGCTTCAATAAATAGAATTTCGCCGCCTACCGGTGTCCAGGCAAGTCCGGTAACAACTCCCGGTGGATTATCCTGCTGCGCTTTATCATGTCTGGAAACCTGTCTGCCAAGAAGTTCCTCCAGTTCCTCCGTCTGAATCTTATAAGGAAGTTCTGCTTTGTTTGAAACAATCTTTTCCGAAGCCACTCTGGCAAGGGCTGCCAGTTGTTTTTTCAGTCCCCTGACTCCGGCTTCCAGTGTATAGTCGTTGATAATTTTATAAAGAATCTCATCTTCTACAACCAGCTGTTCTTTTGACAATCCGTGTTCTTCTAAAACCGAGGGTATTAAATAATTTTTTCCGATATGGAATTTTTCATCAACTGTATAGCTGGAAACCTGAATCACTTCCATTCGGTCTAATAACGGGCCCGGAATACTTTCCAGGGAATTTGCCGTAGCAATAAAGAAAACATCGGACAGATCATAGGGAAGATCCAGGTAGTGGTCTGTAAAGCTATCATTTTGCTCCGGATCAAGGACTTCCAGTAAAGCGCTGGCCGGATCACCGCTGTAACCGCCGGCGGTCAGCTTGTCTACCTCATCAAGAACCATGACCGGATTATTCGCTCCTGCCTTTCGGATGCTTTGGATGATTCTGCCCGGCATAGCCCCGATATAAGTTCTTCTGTGCCCCCGGATTTCAGCTTCATCCCGGATACCGCCTAAGCTAAGACGGATATACTCTCTGTCCAGTGCTTCCGCAACACTTCTGCCAAGACTGGTTTTACCGGTTCCGGGAGGTCCCACCAGCAAAAGTATGGAACCCTTTTTGTCATTTTTCAGCTTCATAACAGCCAAATGCTGTATAATACGATCTTTGACCTTATTCAGTCCATAGTGCTGTTCATCCAGAATCTGTCTGGCCTTGCCCAAATCGATTTGACTTTGCTCCGCCTTTTTCCAGGGAAGCTGTACCAGCAGTTCCAGATAATTGCGGATAACATTATATTCGGAACTGTTAGGACCCTGGGCATTGAGTTTGTCCAGTTCTTCAAGAGCACTCTTTTCAATATCGGCCGGCATCTGGGCTTCTTTAATTTTAGTCAGATAATCCTTATCTTTGCTATTTTCGCCCTCATTGCCTTCATTTAATTCCTCCTGAATTGCTTTAAGCTGCTCTCTAAGTACGGATTCTCTGTAGTATTTGTTGGCCTTCTCGGAGAACTTCTCTGAAATCTGCAGCTGCAGCTCTATGGCTTCCTTCTGTTTTAACAGATGATCCATAAACCTCAGGCTTCTCTCCTTTAAGGACTCTATTTCAAGCAGCTCATACCTTTCCTCATTTGATATAGGCATATACTGGCTTAAATATACCATAAGAGCATTTAAATCTTTAAATTCTTCCACAATCCGGATATACTGTTCACCGCCCTGAAATTTCACACTGATTTCACGGATTACTTTCTTTAGATAGTCAAGCATCTCTTCCTGGCTCTTATGGTCTAAGTCCGTATTGTCCGGGAAAATCTCATACCCGGCTAATATCAGACCGCTTTCAATATTTACTTCCTTTACTTCTATCCTTTCTGAAATATGAACCGTAAGCTGAATACCCTTTTCTGTTCTCCGGGTATCAGTGACCTGGAAAATTACCCCCATTCGGTAAAAATCTTCTTCCTTTAGATCTTTCTGTCCAAAGTTCTGCTTTAACGGCAGTGCAATGTTGGTACTATTCTCATCTTGTAAAAATTGCAGCTGCACTTCTTCCGGTGTTTTTAAAAAAAACTTTGTTGTAACTCCCGGCAATAAAACTGTATTCGATACTGGAAAAACGATTCCCCTGTTATGATTATTCTCTGACATACTATCATCCTTTCCCTTTCGCTTAAATGAATATTCGTTTATTATAAGCGATTAATAATTGCGAGATCCCTTTGTAAGTTCGGTTACAAAAATATCTCGCTGATAATTTTATTGTATTAATACCGCATCCTGTATGATTATAATCATCTCCTTTAATAAATCCGATCTCTCCGCCTCGCTTTTATGGTTATCTGCTGCGATAGCCTTAACCGGGTAAAAGATAATGGCCAGCAGATTATCATAACGGTAATTTTTAATGATCTGCTTTTTCTTCATATCCTCTATCAGGCTGTAAATATGACAGACTCCCTTTTTTCCTGAGCAGTTGTTAACCAGTGACGGACAGTTGGAAAACTGCTCTACAAAGCTGAAGATTTCCTTGTTTTGAATGATATAGTTGTAGTAACTTCTGATGAGTATCTCAATAAGCTGCTGCCCGTCCATCTTCAGATCCACACAGCCAAGTAAATAATCAAAGATATCTTCCGAATATTCATTATAGATATTCTGCAGCATATTTTCCTTATTTTCATAATAGATATATACTGTTGCCGGCGAAACCCCCGCCATCTTTGCGATTTTTGAGATAGAAGCACCGTGAAAACCTTCCTCCAGAATGAGTTTGATTACCGCTTCTTTTATGCTTCTTTCTTTTTCATCATCTTTTTTTCTCATAATATCACCTCAACGTACTTTTATAATAAACGATCATTCATTTATTGTCAATATAATTTTTTCCGGACTAAGTTTTCTGTTTTGAATAGAATGAAAATAGGTGCAGTCTACCAGTTGGATTGCACTAAACTGCATCTCCGATTTCAATAATATGCCCGTCGGGGTCGTAGAACCGCATGCACTTTTCACCCCATACCTGGGTCTGTACCTCATGAATAAAACTTACCTGATTCTCTCTCAGACGGTCATACACTTCTTCTATACAAGGTGTGACAAAATAAAAAACAACATTCGCTTCCTCCATGGGTTTATATTTTCTTCCGGCATACCCGGTATATAATTTGGCATCGTGAATTGCAAAACCTTCCTTGAAAATAACGATAGTATCATAAGCCTGATCAACCGTCAGCCCTAACAACTCCTTATAAAAGTGTGTTGATTTCTCCAGATTGCAAACCAGCGCAATACTGTGTCTGAATGCCAGCTTCATACCTAACCCGTCCTCCTGTTCATAGTAGCTCCTACGTCATAAATCGTAAAGAATAGCCTCATTTACTATTTTTCTAATAAATCTCATTCATTATGCGAGGCAATTCACACTAGCTCCCATGGCATAAACCAGATATTCTCTACTCATTGTATAACTTTTCCTCCTGCTTTTCAATAAGTATTCCTTTGGTATGCTGTTTATCACTTACCGGCAGTTTCTGATTCGCCGCTTAAGTAAAATACTATATGGCAGGCAGATTGCCCGGCCTGCAGATTGATCTAATTTACAATAGAAATACCCCGCAAGCCGCTATCGCTTACGGGGTTCCTATTCACTACATAATTATGCTTTACTATATTACAGCAGCTTAAAACCAAAACCATTCTGTATATATGGTAAGTACTTCCTATCCTTCTCACAAACGCAGCCAATGATATTTAACCGCCCATCCATGGGCAGATCAACCCGGGCGATTTCCAGCTCACCCAAATATCTTAAATATTCCTGGTTGGAGATAGCAATACTTCCGGATTTTCTTACCGAGGTATCAGCCCTCTGTATTTTGAAATCTCCCGGCAATGCCTCCGGTAGGATCTTCTCGTTGTACTGCCTGGATTCCTGGGATCTTATAATATACTCACTGGAGTCCGGACGGTCATGGTGTATGGTATTTCTTATAAATCCATAGGCCGGAAGGATATCCGCACACAGCTCCACGTAATTTTCACTTAAGCATTTCATACGGTGCCAGTCATTCTCTTTAATATCCACATCTCCGATTAACACCACATCGCAGCAGCCTCCATAATAAAGTTCCAGCATGTTTAAAACAACCTCTTCTTTACGATTCCTATGCTCTTCCACCGTAGGCAGCCCTTCATACAAAGGTCCTCTCAATTCTGCATTACCGGGAACAAAGGCCATGGTTGTAAACCCAAGATATTTTAACCGCAGGTTTATTTCTTTCACCCTTTGAAGAGATAAAGCGGTATATTGCTTTGGATAAAAGTTATGGCATGCCGCAAATCTGGTAAAATCGGCTCCGTACTGCTTCCAGCAGGCAATTTCCTCCTCCGTTATGGTAGAAGCATTGAAAACAACGTAAAAACTTTTAGATATCTGAACCGTTTCTTCGGCGGTAAAACCGTAATCAAGCCGCACATGTGTGATCCCAAGCTCCTTTAACTCCTCCAGGCTGTTTACACCAAGTTTTTCAAAGGTCTCAGGCCCAACATCCACAATGAGGTTTAAATTCCCGTCTCTGCACCGGGATAAAAGCTTCAAGGTTTCCCTGCGGTAGTCAGTTACGGTTTCCTCCGGGATGTGAAGTGAAGTAAATGCATACTTTACACCATGCTTAACTGCCTTTTCTAT
>JAEZSL010000310.1 GCA_023443925.1 Bacillota bacterium
ACAAACAGGAGGTTATTATGAGCAACAACACTTTTTCAACCATTACACCAGAAATATTAGCTTTGACCGATTTGTGTACTACGAATAGTACAATTGACCCTGCCCTTTACACAAAGTATGATGTAAAACGGGGACTTCGTGATGTAAGCGGCAGAGGGGTATTGACCGGACTGACTGAAATTGCCGAAGTACGTTCCCATATTATTGTTGATTCCGAATATGTTCCCTGTGAAGGTAAATTATATTACCGAGGTTATGATGTTGAGCAGATTGTTGATGGTTTTATTAATGAAAACAGATATGGTTTTGAAGAATCCACCTATCTTCTTTTATTCGGCGAATTGCCGGATCATGAGAAGCTTGATAATTTTAAAAAGTTATTAGGGGAATACCGTTCCCTTCCCACTTCTTTTGTCCGGGATATAATTATGAAGTCACCCAGCCGCGATATGATGAATACCCTGGCCAGAAGCGTACTTACCTTATATTCCTACGATGATCTGGCAGACGACATTACGCTTCCCAACGTAATGAGACAGTCCCTGCAGCTCATCTCTTTGTTCCCGCTGCTTTCCGTATACGGATACCAGGCATACCGTCATTATCATGACGGCCAGAGTCTGTACATCCATACCCCGGACCCCTCCCTGTCAACGGCCGAACTGATTCTTCACTTATTAAGACCCGACAGCAAATATACACCTCTGGAAGCTAAAATTCTGGATGTAGCACTTGTTTTGCATGCAGAGCACGGCGGCGGTAATAACTCTTCCTTTACTACTCATGTAGTAACCTCCACCGGCACCGATACCTATTCTTCCGTAGCTGCTTCCTTAGGCTCCTTAAAAGGCCCTAAGCACGGTGGTGCCAATATTAAAGTTGTCCAGATGTTTGAAGATATGAAAACGAATTTAAAAGACTGGTCGGACGAAGAGGAAGTCCGCGGTTACCTGGCTGCTCTCTTACATAAAGAAGCCTTTGACAAAGCCGGCCTTATCTATGGTATGGGGCATGCGGTATATTCTATTTCCGATCCAAGAGCCAATATATTTAAAGGCTTTGTTCAGAAGCTTTCCGAAGAGAAGGGAAGGCTGGAAGAATTTAAATTATATAATTTAGTGGAAAACCTTGCTCCGGAGGTCATTGCCAAAGAACGCCAGATTTATAAAGGTGTAAGCGCAAACGTTGATTTTTACAGTGGTTTTGTTTACAGCATGTTAGATCTGCCTCTTGAATTATATACTCCTATTTTTGCTATAGCCAGAATCTCAGGCTGGAGTGCCCACCGCATTGAAGAGCTGATTAATGCAGGCAAGATTATACGTCCTGCCTATAAGAATGTTGCAAAGCAGAAAAAGTATGTTCCGTTCCAGGATAGATAAGAAAAGTTAATTTTTTTTAATAGAAATGTACTGGTTGAGAAAGACAGCTCACTTAAATTAAGTGAAGCTGTCCTTTTTAGATTATCTAGATGACATTGGGGATATGTTTTAGCACATACCCGATGCAAATTATAGAAAATTTTTATAACCTGTTATATGCCGGGGCCAGATTAATGACTTACTGGCCAAACACCAATCGGTCAAAATTGCAGATATCAAATGCCCCATAATATACCAGATAGATATCCTGCAGACCATTTATTGTCTCTATTGGATAGTCCGTGTCCGTAAACCTCCAGAAATCACCTGTATTCTGTAACCGGCAGGTTCCAAGCAGCCTTCCGTCCGGACTGCCGGCACGGATTTCGATATAAGCATCACTTACCGGCGAGGCATAGCGCAGTGTCACTTTAGAAGCTCCGGTCCCGCCAAAATCCATATTGTAATAAGCGGAATAATAACCGGTCCGAATCCCGGCAAGATACGTTACACCGTCTCTGTTTTCCGTACCGCATCCTTTTACGCCGTCATAATATTCGGCTTCAATTATGGTGTACGGATTTCTGATCTCTCCTACTATCTCAGTAAATTTAAAATAATCCAGACGGCCTTCTGCCTCACTGCCTTTAAATACAAGGCAGATATCCTGCCGGCCAATGGCTCCTTCTACTGTGATGACCGCATCTTCCCAGTTGTCTGTACTTCCGGTGCCGGCAAGATCAGCAGAACCAATTACCTCGCCGTCCTGATCTCCCAGACGTATTTCCACCGAGAGACCGTCCTTCTCAGCCGCGTATCTTAAATTCACTTTTACTGCACCTTTTTCACCAAATCTTACATTCTTATAAACAGCATAAGAATCATTCTTAATTCCTGTAAGATATTGAAGCTCAACTGCCGCACCGGAGGCGACATCTACACTTTCTGCTTCAATCCTTTCATAGGGATTCTTAGCCTGCGTATCTTCTTCCTGGAAAGAGAAATAATCCAGATTGCACACATAACTGGAAGCTTTGAATACAAGGTAAATATCCTTCCTTCCGGTTACGTCGGAAATATCACACTCCGCGGTATTCCAGTTATTCCAGCCGCCGGTTCCTGTCAGTGCGCAGACCCCTAATACTCTTCCGTTTACACCGCCCTCACGGATTTCAACGGATGCATCGCCCATTGGTGTTGCGTATTGAAAACTCACATAGGTACTGCCTTTTTCTCCAAACAGCATATTCTTATAAACCCCGTAGTGGCCATTCTGGATTCCAGCGATATAGTTTCCTTCAATTCCGGGACCTGAGAGTAAGTCCGCGCTCTCTGCTTCAATTCTTTCATATGGATTTCTCATGTCACCGGGGGGCAGATCTGCAACCGCAGTGGTTTCCTCACTTACGGCCACACCGCGGTAAGTACCTTCACCGGTGGCCGTAACCGTTAATTTCTTACCGATTACAGCTTCTGTTACTTCAAAGGTTTTACCTGCGGCTACCTGTACGCCATCTGCCTTCCAGATATAAGAGGCTTCTGCGCCTTCCGGTTTGATAACTGCATTTATAACGTCCCGGTATACCGGAGACATTTTATCAATAGTTACGCTCTCCAGAATTCTTTCGGTTCCGGTTAAGAAACGGAAGGAATTCAGGTAAAACGGATCAGCCTGTTCCGATTTATAGATTAGAAATACATCCTGTAATCCGGTTATGTGCCCGGTAAGATTCGTTGTCTGGATATTCCAGCCCGGGTTATTTGCAATCTCTAAAGATCCGATTACTTCCCCTTCCGGACTGCCGATACGAATTTCTATGGACCCGCCTTCCGTTTTAGGATAAACTTTAAACTCCGCCGCTCCGGGAGCCGTATTGCCAAAATCTACGTTACGGTAAACGGTATAGGCTCCTTCTTTGACGCTGCCCGTATACTTACCGCCTTCTGTTGCATTGCCGGTTATAATACTGCTGCAAGAATTAAAATCTTCTGCTTCCATTAAGTGGTAGGCATCTTTGGTCAAAACCGTCGATGCCGGTGTATTCTGATACAAGGCCACCGCCGCCGATGCGCTCCAGGCTGATGTACGGTCACTGTCCTTGGTCTTTACTGCCCACTGGGTACCGGTAATGCCGGACTCACTTCGATTATTCCAGGCAGCCCAGGCATTATACTGCAGCCATTCGGCGAACTGGGGTTGATTATGATTGACAAAAAGGTAATTCAGCCATCTGGTCAGAATTCCTTTAAAGCCCGGCAGATCTCCCCCGCTTTCTTCATTATTCATTACACCATTGCCATACATGGTATTCATTGCATAATTTGCAGCCATAATAGCATCATTTAAATACTGTTCCTCTCCAAAATGTTCATAGAGCAGGGTATTGGCACCAATGAAGGTTCCCTGGTTATAGGTGGACGCCCACATATTCTTTTCACCCCGGATATTATAGGAATCATATACATGACCGGTATCCGGTTCATATAAATTGGCCCTTTCCCATTCTATAATGGCTTTTGCTTTTTCAAAATAACTTTCATCTTTTAGACTGGTGCCTAACAGACAGGCTGCGATTGCCCCCGGTCCATTCACGCAGGCATTCTTTGTCTGATTGTCCACTCTCCACCAAAGTCCGCCGCCCAGATCTTCGCTCCAGGCCCTGGCATAGGTGTTATCAAAATTAATCTTGGCCGTATCCAGATATTTTGTGTCTCCAGTGGCTATATAGGCCCTTGCACAGGCTATTACCATCCACATAATGTCGTCATTATAATCATTGCCGGACCACCAGCCGTTAACCTCCTGTCCCTTCCAGTCAACCAGGAAGCCTTCATACAGTTTATCAATCATATCCAGATAGCGTGCATCCCCGGTATGGTTATACGCATCAATGACAATCTCATACATTTCTGCTTCCGTCCAATAATTCTTTACAAAGCGGTAAACATTATCCTCTGGGTCATAGGTATAATATTTATCAATAAAAGCTGTAAAACCGTCATAGGCTACTTGATCAAAATCCAGGTTATAATCCATAGCCTTTACCGGAGCTGTCCTGCTGCTGGTGCTTACCCCATTGTAATTACCGATTCCCGTCACACTAAGTTCAAGGTGCTTTCCAATATCGGATACCGTTACCGTGTAATCCACATCGTAGCCTACTTCCATATCATCTGCCTTCCAGACATACTTTACCATAGCTTCACCCGGCATAACAATTCCGTGGAGGGTATCTCCTACTACCGGATACGTATTGTCGATATTTACCCCGTTAATTTGATGCTCCGGTTCCCCGAAAAACTGTATCCAATTTAAATTAAACAAATAATCATTTCCTTTAAATACCAGGTACAAATCCTGTACACCGGTTAAATCACTGATTTCTGCATAATAGGTACGGTAGGCACTCCAGGAACCGGTGGGCAGAATCACACAGCTGCCTTTCAGGGGGCCAGTGGGACTTCCAAGCCTTACCTCAAGGGTTCCGCCATTGGTACCGGAGGATGCCCGTACAATCACAGATCTTGCTCCTTCTGAACCAAAATCTACATTCCGGTAATAGGTATAAAAGCCGCTCTTAATACCTCCGATATTCTTTCCCCCATCACTGGAGTCTTCCGTAACCATACCCGGACCATAGCTGCCGTCAAAGTTTTCAACTTCAAATCTCTCATAAGGGTTCTTTGTTTCTGCAACTGCAGCATCTGCTTTCACCGCGGCGTTTACTGATTGTACCGGTGTAAGTACCGTACTTATCATAGCTAACATTAATACAATAACTAAAACACGATCTTTCATTTTTTGAAATCCCCGTTTCATTACTACACCTCCTGATTTTATTGGCGGACTAAGTAAATAGGCACTTGCCCGCGTACTGGTATAAACATAAGGTTCCTTTCTGATAATTAAATATACAACGCCCCTCCTTTCTTTGTTAGTATATCTATTATATCATTTATACCATTTTGCTTTATACTTTATATTATATCGGTCAAAAGGTGGCATGTCAATAATTTATTTACATATTATGGATTATTTTATTGTTATATTGTACATAATCAATTCACATTTTGATTAATATTAGTACACATTATATATTTTATAAAAAACGCAAATACAATACTTTTTATATTATTATATCATTTTAAATATACAATAGCATCAAGACTGACTGAATCAAAATTATGGTAAGATAAGTGGTAATGAACCTAAAAAACGCCCGGGTTTCACCCCGGACGTTAGAACGAATCCTTATTCTGTTATAATTTATCCGGTTCCGCTAGTACCATTTTAACAGTTTTTCAAGCGGTACGGAGGATAACTTCCTTATTAAGGTGTCGAATGGTTTGAGCGAAAGAATATAGGTCAGAACCACTGCTATAAAAAGAATTGCAAACATTTCTGCTGTCGTATTAATCGCATCGTATAAATTCGTTTTATATTGGATGATCTTATATATGATGCCGTGAAGCAGATATATACTCATAGTTCTCTGTCCGATATAGGTAAACCAGTGACTGTTTCTGGGTATTACAGCGGCTATCAGATAAATAAAAAAGGTAGAAAACATATAAATTATGGTACGGTACAGCCACCCCCATTGCAGCGAACCAGATTTTACATATGAATATTTCATAATCAGGACATCAAAGTCAATATAATCGCTTCCGAAATACAGAAAAATAAGTACAATAGCTAGAATTATGTAAGCTGCAGTCTTTACCGCCTTCCGGCCGGTGAATTGTAAAAACCTGTCCTTATTAAAGGTATATCCTAATATGAAAAACGGCAGATATGTAATCGTTCTTCCGATTGCACCAAAGGCCCCGATTGCAGTGATATAACCGGCCAATATAGCAGTGATGTAGGATATCAGAACAATTCCCTTAAGCTTTACTATTTTATCAATTATTAGCCGCCAGCAGAATAACGATAACATAAACCATAGAGTAAAATAAGGCCTTAATAATTCAAAATGGTCTACCCTGCCCGTGAAATATAAAAAGATAAAGTAGATTGTCTGAAAAGCAACATAAGGTATTAATAGAGTCTTAACCAGTTTCAGTATATTGTTTCTTCTCGAGAAATACGCAGAGACAAATGCGAAAGCAGGCATATGAAAGCAATAAATCGTAATAACTAAAAATTCCATCAGGTGATTCTTATAGATAAAAGCACCGATAAAGTGGCCGATCACCACCAGTAAAATTAATAAAGCTTTAAAATTATCAAAATAACTGTCTCTTTGCATAATCCTCCAGATTAAAAAAGATTTCCGTAATGAATCCCTGCGCAAAGGCACAGGGATTTATTACAAAAGCTATTTTAATGCACGTTAATATAAAAATCAATCTATCCAAAATTACCAAACCCACCTATATTCCTCATGGATTTATTTTACGGTGACCGTACATCGAAATGCCTTACCATAACGGCTGGCGGTTATGGTAACCGTACCCTTTTTCTTCGCTGATACCTTACCGTTTTTGTCAACGGCGGCAACGGCGGTATTACTGGATTTCCAGGTACATTCCGATAAACTGTTTAATTTTAAAGTGACGGTTTTCCCTTTTGACAAGGTGCTCTTAGATGTATTTAATGCTAATTTTTTAAAACTTATCTTATTCGCTTTTGCATATTTCTGAAGATACGAACCTTCAAAACCATATAAGGTTAGACTTTTATTCTTACCGTTAAAAACGCCGCTGTTTATTTTCTTAACCTTATCGGCTGCGGTAACGGATTTTAAGTTTTTGCAGGAAGAAAACGCGCTGCCGCCTATGGTAGTGACCTGGCCAGGTATGGTTATTGCAGTCAGACTGCTGCAGCCTGCAAATGCAAAGTCCGGTATAGTCAACAGCGACTTTGATAAAGTAATATTTTTTAATCCTTTACAAAGTCTGAAAATATCGCTGCCAATACTGGTCACGGAATCCGACATTACTACAGTCTCCAGCTTCAGGCAGTTATAAAAAGCACCATCCCCGATGGAAGTAACGGAATCCGGTATGATTATGGCGGTTATGTTTTTGTTCATACTAAATGCACTGCCGCTTATTGTCTTAACGGATTTAGGCAGTGTTACCCGCCCCGTTGCCTTTGTGCCGTCAATCAGTGTACCATTGATTATAACCAGGGGATTTTCATTCCTTTTTACATCCAGCCACGGAGTAAGAGCAAAAGCTTCTTTACCAATGGTAACTACCGACTTGGGTATGTTGATATCAATTAAGCTTACGCAGTTCCAGAAAGCTCCGTTACCGATGGTGCGGATCGACTCCGGCAGAGTAACATTTTTTAATTTCTCACAGTTACCAAAGGCTGTGTTTCCTATCTCCGTAACGGAATCGGGAATAATTACCGTGATCAATTCCTTATTACTGTAAAAAGCATCCTTCGATATCTTTGTAACCGTTTCCGGTATTGTAACCTCTTTCTCTGTCCCGGTATATTTTGTCAGGACGCCGTCTTTGATTGTAAAATCACTTTCTGCTGCTTTAACCTGATTAGGCAAAAGCATACCCATAACTAATAATAAAATTCCGACTGCCATCGGATAAATATTTTTAAATCTCATCTGTACCCTCCTATACATAATTTCAGTTCATTATCCGGCAAATACCGGATAAAATATTGCGGTTTCAAAGTTAACATCCATCCCCATAATGTTACTTTCACCTAAGACAGTACACCCGGTACCATGAGTCTAAATCCTGTAAAATAGCCTCTTATCAGCAATCTAGGATTTTCCTGTCTTTGTATTATTTTATAAAATTATTCCATTAAGTTCAATGGAAGTTTTTAGCATTTAAACCTTGCCAGTCTCATTTACAAAGCTTAACAGTATTATTTATATACACCATCATCTCTAATGATTTGATTTTTTTGTTACCTAAATGTTAGCAAATTACGGCACTCCCGCATTTTGTTATGCCTCAAAAAACATTTATTGAGCAGAGTAAGCACCTAATGGTCCATTATTTATTTTACATTATATTTAAGTAAAAAACAGGAGAAAGAATCCTGAAAATTTCAGGATTCTTTCTCCTTTCACGCATATTATATTATCCCCTCATATACTGCCCGAATTAAAACTTTCTCAGCTTTTTAGCACTTTCCGGAAGTTTAGGCTGATAAGCAATAAAAGAACAGCAATTATTTGCTTCCTTGGAGGCTGACATCATAGCCAGCTTAGCTGCTGCCTTACCGATTTTCATTACCGAATTCTTCAAAGTAATTCCTCCTTTCACTTTGATATTTCTTCAGGTACTTATGTAACATCGATTGATACAGGTATTTTAACATATATTGGGAATACAAGCCGTCTGATGTAGTAAATGGTACGTTTTTTGTAGTGAATAAAAAATTATGGTCTATTATCAGTCATTATAAAGAATTTCTGATACCGTTTCCGCCAATCTGGTAAGCAGCATTACTGCTGCCAGCCAGGGGATGGGAATAATATATGACCATACATTATACAAACAAGAGAGCCGTAACGCTGAATATATCGTCGGAGTGTTCGATGTTTAGCAGCCCTTGATATTTCTCCACCGCATTTCTGACGTTAAGAAGCCCGATTCCATGGTTTTTCTTATCATCGTTTGTTGTTATTATGTTGCCATTTTCATAAAGAATTGTATTGCTGTACTGGTTTTTGATATCTATAATTAATCTGCCCTTGTCATACCGGATGACGGATTTAATAATTTTCCGGTCTTCCGGCAGCCGATTGCAGGCATGTATGGCATTATCCAGTAAATTGCCCAGGATAACCGTCATATCAAAGGACTTCACCGCTAATTGCTCCGGGACGCTCAGTTCCAAAGTCACATGGACACCCAGACTATCCGCTTCCTGTAATTTAAAATTTAAGATGCTGTCAATCACCAGATTACCGGAGTGGGCATATTCCTTCTTTATAACCTTTTCCTCCATAAGCTCGGATAGGTATTCTTTTAGCTTCTCCCTGTCATTATTTTCAAATAAGCTGTATAGAATCGATATATGATTCATTAAGTCATGGCGAAAAGATCTGGTAGCTGCTAAAGCCGTTTTCATCAGTTCAAATTGGCGTTCATAATTGTTGTTCTGCTGTATCAGCATTTTATTGGCCATTTTTTCATCCATTTCAGCTATAATAGAATCATACAGATAGAAAGTGGCAACATTAATGAGTAACAGTAAAACGATTCCAATTAGTATCTGCCAGTTCGCAAGTCCAGTTGCAAGCAGCAGCATTACCGTAATATACAAGGATGCGGAAGGAATGAGAAGAACCGCAAGCCAGTAAACAATTGGTATTATGGCACCTTTCTTAACATTCTGGTAATTTTCGATAATTAATACCATCATATATGAAAATATCTGAATACCAATCATACCGCTGATGGAGGAATAATTATTTTTCGCAAAGATTGTGGAGCTGATATGGCCTGACAGTAATACCACAATACTCTCGGAACAAAGCAATATCAGATAAACTAAAAATACGGACAGAACTCTCTGCTTCATGCTGGCGTGATAATTAAGAGAGAGGAACAGCAAGGCCAGCACATTGCTGGTCATCATCACAATGGGAATATTAATAAAAAGATAAATACCGGTTATGCAAACATAATAGGAGAGATAAGACAGCTTTTCAATTCGTTTGTTAGTACCCTTTCTATCAAAGAAAACTCCCATAAATTTAAATATTATATACGTCCGGAATAAGTTCATAATTACATATACTGAATTATAAATTATAAATTCCAATTTATTTTCCTTCTTTCTCATATTTGATCTGCAATTCCAAAACCTGCCTTCGTCTCTGCTGGCTGATCGGGAGGATTGCATCATTTGTCATGGTTATTTCTTTGTGTCCGAACCTCGTAATATGTATGTAATTTACCAGATAGGATTTATGTATGTAAAGGAAATGGTATTTCTCCACATCACGGTATACTTCTTCCAGACTTCCGTAAAACTTAATGGAATCTTTTGAAGTAATCATCTTAACTTGTCTATTTTCCGCTTCAAAATACAGTATATCTTTTACTGCTACCTTATAGGTATTATGGTTCTGTCTATATGTAAAAATGTTATTCAGCCGTCCCGACAGTTCCATAGCTTTCTCTACATCTTTAATAATTTTCTCTGCTTCGATAGGTTTATGCAGAAAATGCATGGGCCTTACTTCAAACAATTCCAGATAATAATTATCTTTACCTGAAATATAAACAATCTGTACAATTTCATTCTTCATTTCGTCTCTTATCATTTTTCCGACTTCAACACCATTCATTTGCTTTAATTCGATATCCAGAAATATCAGGTCAAATTCCTCCTCTTTCTGCATAAAATGACATAATTCCTCTCCGGAAGTAAATACTTCAACTTCGATATCCTCAAGGCTTGTTTTGCCGTAATCCAAAAGCACCTGTTCAATTCCTGCGCAAATGATAGTTTCATCATCACATATAGCTATACGGAACATTCCTTATCCCTCTTTCTCTAAAGTATAACAATAAATTCCTCCTGACCTGCTTGACCATGTTATTTTAACATAAATTTTCCAACAAGTGCAAATTTTGTAATTTTTTTTTTTGAGATAGAGGGCTGCTTAAAAAACATACTGAAACTCAGTATCAAAACAGGAAAATACCTTCTATACCAGGTGCGATCCGGTATAGAAGGTATTTTCCTGTTTTAGGAGGTACTTAGTTCTTATCTTACCTGTTGTAGCTGAATATTAAAGTTGTTTGGATAATATTGAATCGGTAAATTGAATATTCAATCTTTGAACCTTCAGTTTAATATTTATCCCTATTCAATTGACTTTTGTATTATAACACGCTTTCTATCCAGCTGCAGTAAGATGTAGTAACTACTACGATTTTTGTAGTAAAATAATTCTAAATATTGTAAAATCGTAACAATTGTAGATTTTTGCAAATATAGGTCGGATAAAGGGAGTACTACTTAAATACTACATCCCCCTGGAATACAAAATCAATATGGCTTTTGCTGATAATGTTTCCCCCAAACATATTATTGCCACCGATGGCAACGTGATAACTGTTCTTCATTTTTTCATCCAATACCGTATTTTTTATTACAATTTCATAACCATCAAAATCCCAATACAAATCAATAAAACTACCCGGATTATTTCAGCCAGCTGTATTTTTTTAACTTTTCATTCTTTCTTTATCTTTTTTTAATACTCCGGGCATAAAAACCATAGAACTTTATACATAATCGTGGTAAGATAGTTTTATATGCAACTTGATACAAGGAGATAAGAATTCTATGAAAACAAAATTATTAAGCCGGCTGTTTGTTCTGGCCGTCGTTATACTATCTGTCTTTCCGTCTATTCCGGTACAGGCCGAAGAGATTCAATTTCCGGATATAAATATGGAACTTACCGTACCGGATCAAACAGTTATCCTAACAAAGGATACGCCGGATACGGATGAAAAATGGAAAACAGCAGGAATAGCCGAACCTAAAGATGAAAAAAAATCCATGAATGAAATGGGAGTATTAGCAGTTTTATTTGATCCCCAGACGAACACTACCGTCCGGTTAATGCAGAAAAACTCCAGTAAAACCAAAACCATTTTTAATCTGTCACTGCTATCAGAAGAAGAGTTAAATGAGTTTCTGGATACTTTTATTGCAGATACAGAAGAAAATGCAAAAGCCACGATTGAAAAATATTCTCATCCGGAGGTACCCTTTTACCGATATGGCATAGAAGTGGAAGCGGACGGAACTCTATTTAAAGAAGTTATTTACGGAACCGTTGTAAATGGTTATGCGGTAAACTTTGATATCTATTCCAAAGACAGCAAGGACCCCATTGATGAAAGTTTTATGAAAGAATTGGTGGCATCCGCACATTTTACCGAATTTTTGGACAAAGCTGATCTGGTTAAACAGGAAAGGTCTTTTGTAATCCGTTTCGTCATTTTTCTGGTTATTACCATCGGCCTGATTACTGCCCTCGTAATCTCCCATAAAAAAAGAAACCGGAAGCTGAAAGCAGCCAAAACAGATAAAACGGATGCTCTGACTAAATTTTATATAGACCAGAAGAAAAAAGAAGAACAGAATGTAAAAGACCGTGTTTTATATATAAACCGGACAAAGTATACAGAAGTAGTAGTAAAGGATTTCTGCTATTACAATGAGTTACTGAAAAAAATAAATGTCTGGATCTCCATGGCGATATGTTTTATTCTCATCCTGGTATTCCTGTATTATTCCAATTTCGGACTGATCGGCTGTGGTATTGCTATCGTGTTATTATTTGCATTTATTTATTATCAAGGTATTCGAATTGAAAAATTAGTAAACCGTACGATGAAGATGTATGATAAGAATAAGTCTCCGGAAGCGGTGTTCACCTTTTATGAAGATTATTTTACCTTGTCCGGAATTCAATATATCTCCAAGTATCCTTATATACAGGTTACGGAAATCAAGGAATACAAGGATTATATCTACCTGTATAACGGAACAGACAAAGCCTTTTATCTGAAAAAAGACGGTTTCGAATCAGGTGCCGGTGAATTTATTGCATTTATTAAAGAGCTTGTGAAAAACAGATAGTTCATAGGATGATCACATTAACTGAAATTTAAAAAAGAGGCCTTCGCATAGTAAGTTTAATGCGGAGGCCTTTTTGCTGTTTAATATGTGATCCTGCTTATATGTTCTCCTGTTTAATATATTACCGTTATTAAAGCAGTTCTAATTCCAGTACGGTATCCCTTTCATCATAAAGACCGGCTATATCTAAATCCACATAAGCATCATCCATATATTCAGAGCCGTTCCAGGGGCGGGATAATTTAAGTTCCGCACCGTCTTCCAGGATACGTGCCTTTTTTATCTTCCCTTCCAGGCCTTCTAAACGAAAGCTGCCAACTCTCCGGTCGTAAATATGGGCATAGAGCATTTTCCCGTTTTGGGTATATCGCCCCCATTCCGGTTTGGCAAATTGACTGATTCCGCAGCCATAGATACTGTCGCCATTTACCCGCAGCCATTCTCCGACTTCCTTCAGAATCCGTATACTGTCTTTTGGAATATCTCCTTTGGCATTTGGCCCTACATTAATCAGCATGTTGCCGTTTTTGCTGATGCATTCCACCAGCATGTGGAGGACATTTTCCGTGGTTTTATAATCCCAGGGCTTATTCTTTGCATAACCCCAGTTTTCATTTAAGGTAAGGCATAATTCCCAGGGCACAGGACGTCCCAGAATATCCAGTTCACCGGTTACCGGCATCATACATTCAGGTGAAACGAAATCCCCGGAATGTAAATCCGGTTCTTCTTTTCTGGCATTTCCGCCAAGACGGTTATCAATAATAATATCCGGCTGCAGGGAACGCATCATTTTTACCAGCTTTTCGGCTCTCCAGGTTTCACCGGACATATGTTCAAATTCCGTTCCTTCCAGCCTTTCATTATCATAAGAAAAATCAAACCACATCAAATCGATGGTTCCGTAGTTTGTCAGCAGTTCTCTGACCTGGTTATGAAAATAGTTAATATAATTCTCCCAGTTATGTTTAGCTCCTTTAAATTCCTCATTATCCCGCATAGGATGCTGACGATCTCCGTAATGAGGATAGTCAGTATGGTGCCAATCCAGGAGTGAATAATAGAAACCTACTTTAATTCCCTCATCCCTAAAAGCTTCCACATACTCTCTTACAAGATCTCTGCCGCACTTTGTATTAGTACTCTTAAAATCCGTATATTCGGAATCAAACAGACAGAAACCATCGTGATGCTTGGTCGTTAATACGGCATATTTCATGCCGGCTTCTTTTGCACATTTTGCCCATTCCTTCGGATTATAACGCACCGGGTTGAATTCTTCAAAGTATTTGTCATATTCTTTTGTCGTTATACGCTCGGTACTTTTCACCCACTCTCCTCTGGCAGGGATTGCATAAAGCCCCCAGTGGATAAACATTCCGAAACGTGCTTCTCTAAACCACTCCGTCCGTTTTTCTCTTTCTTCATATAATGCCATATAGTCCTTCTCCTTTTTTTATTATTACTCACAGACAAACTCTGCTGTCTGTGCTCTGACCGTTAACTCCCATGGAATAAAGCATCTGCTCGCAGATGCTTTACTGCTTCAAATCAGGGTGTGAAATGTCTCTTATTTCACACTAGCTCCCATGGCATAAAACATCTGCTAACAGATGGTTTACTGCCTCAAATCAGGGTGTGAATTATGCACTTCATAATTCACACTAGCTCCCATGCCTCTCGTGCATAAATTGCGAAGAATAAGCCGCTTTTGCTATTCTTCTAATGACTCGCATGCATTACGCGAGGCAATTCACACTATCAATCCTGCATACCGCAAGCCAGCTTGCGGTACTGCTAAAAATAAGAAGTGTGAAATGACTTTTATTTCATACTATCATCATTGACAAGGACAGTTTACCATCGTTATAATAATTTTGTAATAAGAAATACAAACTAAAAGTTGAGAAAAATTAACCTCATATTCCCAAAGGAGTCCCTTATGGATAATAACTATTCCAAATACTTTTCCAATCTCTATATTGATTATTATTACGGGAGTTTTACCCATTGCGGCAGCAACTGGAGGGAGAATAACGTCCTGTGCCCGTTCTGTAAAATTTATTATATCACAGACGGGGAATGCGAGATAAAGATTGGTGATACCGCCTATCATGGTTATAAGGGCAGAATGTTTTTTATTCCTTCCCAGACAAAGCATTCTTTTTATCATGTTAATGAAAATTATGTTACAAAATACTGGATACATTTTGAGGTTAAGGCCTGGGATGACCGGTTATTTCAGAATCTTAATCTGCCCTACTACATTGACAGAACGGATGACACTAAGATTATCAGTCTTTTTGAAGACATATTCCGTCAGTCAAAAGAAAATACCCTGGCTTCCGTTTTCCGGCTGAAGGCTGATATCCTGTCCCTTCTCGCGGACTATATTGATCTTACCGGGCGGAACCACCTAACCCTTTATGAAGAAAACCATCCGGAATTCTATTCCGTCATTTCTTATATCAACGATAATCTGCATACTAAAATTACCTTAGAGGAACTGTCCGGCAGGATGCACATGCACCCGAATTATTTCATCCGGCTGTTTAAAAACCGGATGGGTACAACTCCTCTAAACTATATTAACCGTTTGAGAATGGAACGGGCAAAATCATTGCTTGAAAATACCAGCCTGTCCATATCGGAGATAATGGTACAGGTCGGTTTTGAGGATTTGAGTTCCTTCTCTAATTTTTTCAAGCACTATTCCGGTTATAACCCGAAAGTTTTCCGGAAAACCTTCGGGTTATAAGTATGACTATAACTCTCCTGTAAACCTGCAAAGGTATACACTATATCCCTCACCACAAACCTGCAAAGGTATACATTAAATCTCTCCCCGCAAACTTGCAAAGGTACGGTAGACATCCAGGATTCCATAGCCCCATATCGGATTGGGATATGTAAGATTGGGATCTCTCCTTACACCCCGGATCAAGAATTTTTTTACATCAATGGCATCCATGGACGGAAAATTCCCCTTTACAATACCCCATTCCAAAAGCATGGCGGAAACACCGGTTGTTAATGCCGCTGCAATGCTGGTGCCGGATCTTCCCTCAAAGGCATTGCCGGGTACCGGACAGTAAACATCGACTCCCGGTGCTGCTATATCAGGTTTAATAATATTATTTCTGGAATAACCCCTGCTGGCTTCGTAGAAAATACCCTTGGTTTTATAGTCATAAGAGGTGACCGTTACTGCAAATGCCGTGTTACCGGGAATGGTGATTGTAGTTTCCGGGTTGGGATGGACGAATACCGTACCTTCCTTTATAAATCCGCGCATCGGCAGCCAGATATGAAATCCGGAGGTAATCGTACCCTGCCCGTATACTTTAAATTTCCACAGACCGGGAGCAGGATTTTTAAACCGTAATAAGATTAGTTCATCTCCGGATTGTGCTTCTACCACCAGGTAATCCACGTACACCGTAGTTCTCTCAAACATAAATTTAATGATTCTTGTCTCTCCAAGTCTTGCCGGGATTCTTGGTATGTACTCCCCAGTGGGGGAAACCATATCCACCGAATAAATCCCTGGGGCATTACCCCATAATTCCATAGTAAACCCTTCTTCATTTTCTGAAATCTTAAGTTCAACGGGATGGTACCCGGATTTTGGTTCAACTACTCCGTAATAATGGTGTCCGCTGTTGCCTTCATTACCGGCGGCAACCGCTACCGCAACACCGGTCCGGTTGGAATCGATGGATATCATATCGCTTAGTGTCCCACGCATATCATGAGAACCCTGATTGGTGCCAAGTCCCACACAGATTGCGATGGGCCGGTTAAGTCGTCTGGACACATTCAGCAGATAACGTATGCCGAATAGAATATCACTTTCCTGAAAACATACCGTTTCCGCCGGTACGGAAAAATAGTTCTTAATATTAGCTTTTGCCGGTTTCAGCTTAACAACAACAAATTCAGCCCGAGGCACCACTCCTACAAAATCCTTCTCTTCTAACCTGGAACCCCCTGCCAGACCGGCCAGTGTGGTCCCATGCCCTATTTCATCAATGCTTGGCACCACAGTTAAAGGAGCCTCGCTGCGAAGTGCTTCATTTAACTGTTCCCTGCCATATTCCGTTCCGTAATAAAAGATATCTGAAGAAGCTTGTGTATTTTCAATTGTCTGATCCCAAAGTGATACAATTCTCGTAGTGTTATCTGAATTTTTAAAAATCGGATTGGTATATTCAATTCCTGTGTCCACAAAACCAAGTAAAACCCCCTCACCTTTTAAGTTCAGCGTAGGTGTTCCCTGTACTTTGGTCACTCCCATTTCTCCCAGACTTAACGTATCAACTAAGCCGAACAGCTTTGGGATAATTGAATATCCATTCTCCCGGATGATCTGTTCAGGCATGCTGGCTGCGGGGTAATAGATAACGGCATATTTGCTGTCAATAATATTCGATGTATTATCTTTATACTGTGCCATTGCCTCGGTATCGTTGGTATATTCAACAATAATGTCTGTAAACTCTTCGCTGGTTATCTTTCTTCTATCCTCCGCATTCATATACCCCATACTTTCTTCAATGCCTGTTTATTTTATGTGTATGGCTATTTTATGAAATTTAGTACTTATGGGCTTTAAGCTGCGTTAAATCCCTGATTTTATAGTTCTTGTCATGCTAACAATCTACGAAAAAAAAGCCGCAGCAGAATCCAGCTTCTACTGTGGCTTATTAACTATTCTTCCAAGGGCCTCATGTCCTTAGCGGGACTATTCACACAAGCTCCCATTACATAAACCTTTTGCCGACAGATGGTTTGCTGTCTTCAATCAAGGTTCGACTTATCAATTTATAATTCATGCTAATATTATACTACATATTACGGTATCTTTCATATCGGTCTGTTACGATCTCTTCACTAGTTTTTGTTCGGTAACGGTTAATAAATTCCACGATTTCAGACCGGAGTCCGCAGGTAACCGTATCGATATTATCCACACATAACGCTTCGTCCTCCGGAATAATACGTTCGATAATATTTAGATCCTTTAAATCAGCGGCTGTAATTTTCATAACCTCCGCAGCTTCATTGGCTCTTTTGCTGTCTTTCCAAAGAATTGATGCAAAACCTTCGGGAGAAAGTACGGAATAGGTGGCATTTTCAAGCATCCAGACCTCGTTAGCCACGCCTAAGGCAAGGGCACCGCCGCTGCCGCCTTCTCCGATTACAATAGAAAGAATGGGTACTTTGATCCCGGACATTTCATACAGGTTTCTGGCAATGGCCTCTCCCTGTCCCCTTTCCTCTGCCTCAATTCCGCAGAACGCACCGGGTGTATCGATAAAACATATGATGGGACGGTTGAATTTTTCAGCCTGCTTCATCAAGCGTAATGCTTTGCGGTAGCCGTCCGGATTGGCCATGCCGTAGTTTCTCTTCATATTCTGCTTAATACTGCGGCCTTTCTGCTGTCCGATTACAGTTACCATAATATCATCGATGGATGCAAGACCTGCCACTATGGCTCCGTCATCACGGGATACCCGGTCTCCATGCAGCTCCATGAATTTATTAAATAAAGCACCGATAAAATCCAGACTGGTGGGTCTTTCCACGCTTCTGGCAATCCGGACCCGGTCCCAGGCAGTTAAATCTGACATATATACCTCTCATTCCGCCGCTTATAGCGGCATAAACTCCGATTGTTTTAACTTTTCACCAGCATGGACAGAGTCTGTTTCAGTTTATTCCGTTTCACAATTTTATCGACAAAGCCGTGTTCCAATAAGAATTCTGCTCTCTGGAAGCCTTCCGGAAGCCGCTGTCCGATGGTCTGTTCAATAACCCTGGGTCCTGCAAATCCGATTAAGGCACCAGGTTCTGCCAGTATAACATCCCCAAGCATGGCGAAACTTGCCATAACTCCGCCGGTTGTGGGATCTGTCAGTACCGACACATATAATAATCCTGCTTCATCATGTTTTTTTAAGGCTTGGGAAGTTTTGGCCATCTGCATCAGGGATACGATTCCTTCCTGCATTCTGGCTCCGCCGGAGCAGCAGAAAATGATTACGGGCATCTTCTGTTTGGTAGCCCGTTCTATCATTCTGGTCAGTTTCTCTCCCACCACTTTCCCCATGCTGCCCATCAGGAAATTGGCTGCCATAACGCCGATGGCAACACTTGTATCATCAATTTTACCCTCACCCGTAATAACTGCTTCATCCAGATTCGTTACCAGCTTCATCAGCTCCAGTTTTGACTGGTATCCCGGGAAGTTTAAAGGATCACTTATCGGAAGCTCCGTATCCCATTCCGTAAAACTGCCTTTATCCAGTATCATACTGATTCTGGTTCTGGGACTGATGCGGAAATAGTTACCGCAGTTGGGGCAAATATAATAATTTGCAACTACATCTTCTGTATACACAATTTCATTGCATTTATCACATTTTTCAAATAAACCGTCAGGTATCTGGGCTTCATCCAGGGAGTCTTTAATCTTTTCACCCAACTGTACCTGTTTTAATTCTGCCGCATTACTAGGGTTCTTCTTAAAATTCAACATTATGCCTCCCCTCCGGATAAGATTCTCTCTACAAATCCGGTATCCGTATTTCCATCGATATAGTCCTTATGGTTAATGATCTGATACTGGAAATCAATATTGGT
>JAEZSL010000370.1 GCA_023443925.1 Bacillota bacterium
CTATTTTCAACACCGTGTATATAACCAATTCTTCTGTGCCCTTGTTTAATCAGATACTCCATAGCCAGTACGGCTCCCTGGACATTGTCGATAACCACACTGGACATCCGGTCTCCGGTATATTCCCTGTCAATAAATACAATTGGCAGTTTCTTCTGTGCAATGCGCTCAATGTAATTATCATTCAGCCGTTCATTCAGTACAATGGCTCCCTCTACGCCGGAACTGATTATCATACCGTATATCTCTTCACTTGTATTCTCGTTGCTGACATATATATTTAGTAAATACCCCCTCATTCTGCATTGCAGATGAACTGCCTGCATAAGCATTTTATAATAGTCACCTTGAATACTGGGTAAAAACAGGCCAATGGTATTTTTTTTTGGGGATTTCAGAAACCTGGCATTCATGTTTGGAACATAATTTAATTTCTCCACAGCCTCCAAAACTTTCTTACGTGTCTCTTCACTTACTACCTCTACATTATTCAGGACATTCGAAACAGTTGATATTGCGACTCCCGATTCATTGGCCACATCCTTAATTGTTACCATTTTGTACTCTCCACTTCTCTTTATGTGCAACGTGTGCTGTCAGATTCATTGGCGCATTCCAGGAGCCGGATATATTACCACACTGACAATCCACACTCCACCGCATACAAGGCGGTCACATTCCATACTCTGCAGACCAATTCCTCTATAACCTGGTTGAAAACTTCAATAAATCAAACAGATTGATCTTCTATATTTTACAGGATAAACACATGACGGCTTGACGCTATAGTTGGATTATATATCGAAAGGATTAGAATTACAAGATATAAAAACATTTTTATTAGTCTAATTATTAAATTTTATAGTATTAATTTATATATTATGTATACTTCAATTTATTTAATTAATATTTTATTATTTATTTTTTTATTATTTAAGTAAAGATCGATAACTTAGTTTGATTTTTACATTGAAATCATATTAAACTTCTTTATATTTATAATAAAAACGTTTTTATCTCCCATTTTTTTGTATATTTCGTTTAATAAATGATTATCCAAACCTATCATATATTAATATCACATCAAATACATATCATAATCTTATCGAATTCATATATAGCTTTAACTGTTAATTTATACTTTGGACCATTACTTTAAAAGACTGACCGGTCTGCCATCACACCTTAAAAATTGATGGCATTAACCGGATCGCCTTATGGGCCAAGATTGAAAGTATAAATCACAACGCATCAAAAATTACAGCGGTGCTGGTTTATGTTTTATCCTGACTATTATAACATTTCTCTGGCTGGCATTATTGATACCAAAAGGAAGTTAAGGTGCGTTACAGATCAGAATGGCGGAGGTGTTCTTTTTTTCGCATGCTGTTCAAAGGCATATGCATATTTAAGCAGACGGGGTTCGCTGAAAGCTTCGGCGGTAAATGTAATACCCAGACATTTACCATCTTTTTGAATCCCCGCCGGAACTGTAACCATGGGAAAGCCGGCCATATTGATGATAAGAGCTGCTTTATCCCCTGGGGATACGAGTACATCCGCCTTATATTCTAACAGGCTATCCTGTATTGCTTTTCTGCTTAATGCCCTTTGGTTTAAACCTTTCAGAATATATTCCTCTTCTATTAAAGCACCGGAAGTTTGCTCTGCAAATTCTAAATATGACTGGCCGAATTTTAACATAGTTTCCGGACAGGTTTTATGAAAATCAATCAGTTCAGATAAGGAGTGCACTGGTAAATATGCATTCAGTCCGGACAGATAATGATTTATATCCCGTTTAAACTCATATAAATTAATTCTTTTAGAACTTTCCTTATTATATTCAGGCAAAGTTATATTATCTATGATAACAGCACCATTCTCCCTTAAAATGTTAAGGGAATTTTCCATAATTTCCGCTTCTTCTTCCGTTAATCCATCAAAATAGTTCCGGAGTACTCCGATTCTTATACCGCTTAACCCATTTATATCCAAAAATTTGGTATAATCAGAATAAGACTTGTCCCTGCTCAAAGCAGTAATTGGATCTTCGCAATCATATCCGGCAATAGCACCAAGAAGAATTGCTCCGTCTTCAACGCTTCTGGTCATAGTACCTGCCGTATCCTGTCCATAAGCGGCGGGTATGAGGCCGTTGCGGCTAACTAAGCCTACTGTCGGCTTTATACCCACAATACCAAGGATGCTGCATGGATCAACAATAGAACCGGAAGTTTCCGTACCCAGGGCCGCACAGCAGAAATTACAGGTAACCGCTGCGCCGGAACCGGAACTGGAACCACCGGGACTCAGTGTTTTCAGTCCGTAGGGGTTTAAAACCTGACTACCTCTGGAACTATAGCCTGCAGGCATGGTATCTGACATGTAATTTGCCCATTCCGTCATATTTGTTTTTCCAAGAATAATTGCTCCTGCTCTTCTCAGTTTTTTAATTATAAATGCATCCCTTTTTGCATAGGCATCTTTTAGAGCCAGAGAACCGGCACTTGTATGCATTTTATCCGCAGTTTCAATATTGTCTTTAATAAGAATCGGTATCCCATGAAGGTTACTGCTTATTCCTAAGGTACTTCGTTCGTAATCCAGTGCCATGGCGGTCTGGACAGCATCCGTATTAATTTCTAAAACAGAATTGACCGCCGGGCCTTTCTTATCAAATCTGCCAATCCGCTCAAGGTACAGCCTCACCAATTCCTCCGAGGTGATTCTGTTTTTGGCAAAGGCCTCCTGGACTAGTAATATGCTGGTTTCCGCAAATGAAAAGTTATGCTCCATGGGAGGATCCTTTCTTATAAAAAATTTTATTGACATCGCATTAGTATCATATATAATTTTTCCATGTACTTCCCTCATTATGCATAGACTGCACGAAGGTTTTCAGATTTTATGAACAAGGTAAATTCCGCCAGATGTATATTTCCCTAAAGAAGCTTACTTGTTTAAAAATGACATATCAGAAAGCAACTGCAATTTAACAGATGTATGCATTGCTAATCATTATATAAATTTTTCATTAAAATAAGCTCCTTGCCGGTACTACAGCAGTAAGCTGCATAAAAACCGGCAAGGAGCCTTTATTAGGTTTAACTCATTTTCAAAATATTTAGTATTTAATTAATCTCTGTATTAAAGACTGCCTTTACTTCCTGAACCAGTTGTTTAACTCTCTCTCCGATGAGATCAAGATCTTCCTGTCTTGGATTACCTAAAAACTCAACCTGTTCTATAAATTCCCAGCCCATGGAAAGTCTGGTCATTATTTCATCCAGCTCTCTTGCGGCACCACCGGACCAGCCATAAGAACCGAAGCGGAATGCTTTCCGGTTATTCACTTTTTTACGCCCCAGTTCTTCAAGGGCAGCCGCCATAGGCGGATACATCTTAAATTCATAAGTAGGCATTGCCAATATAATACCGGTAGAAGTCCAGGCAGAAGCTAATATTGTTCCCCAGTCAGTTTCCGGAACCTGATGTACATGCAGGGTAATATTTTCATGCTTTAATAACTGAACCGCATAATTCACAGCATTCTCCGTCATTCCATACATAGAACCCCAGATCAGGGTAATCTCTTCCCTGGCCGGGCCTTTCTGATAATCGGCGTAAGCGGAATAAGCGTCCAGGATTTCTTCGGGTTTTCTATAAATTAATCCATGACCGGGTGCTATCATGCTGATGGACAGCCCACGGCATTTTTCCACCGCTCTTTTAACCTGGGGGGAGAAAAAGCCTAAAACATTGGAGAAATAACGTACCGTTTCCTTTTCGTAAGCAGCAAGTTCATCCAAAGTTAATTCATCCGCATATATGGTGTTGGTAATCTTTCCGAAGGAACCAAACGCATCACAGGAGAACAGGGTTCCCGTAAGGGTATCCAGGGTAGCTATGGTATCCGGCCAGTGTACATTGGGAATTTCAACAAAACTCAATACATGGCCATTTCCCAAATCCAGGGTATCGTTGTCGCCCACCACCGTAATATTTTCAGTAATGCCATAAAATGCATTTAATAAATCCTTGGCCTTTTTACTGCATACGATTTTACAATCGGGATTTATCTCCTTGAAAGCGTCCATCCAACCGGAATGATCCGGTTCCGTATGATTTACGATAAGATATTCAATCGATTCCGGTTTGATGTCCAGTTTCTCAATGAGAGCAAGCAGCGTATCCGGCACGCCGTCCCAGCCGCATACACCATCTACAATGGCTGTTTTCTCGCCTTTTATAATATATGAATTCAACGATACTCCGTTTGGTATTTCCCAAAAACCTTCAAATAATATATTTTCTACATTAATGGAAAGCTGATAAATTCCATCTGCTATATTAGTAACCTGCATATCAGGACCTCCTTGTTATATAATTAACTTAATTTTATCTTTAATTAAATATTAAGTCAACCCAATTTATAAAAAAGCGTACTATGTAATTTTGAAAAGAGATCTAGTATTGTATTAGCAAACAGGAATAAAATTTTAGAAATTATGCCATATTTACAGAAGAATCAAAGAATGCTATAGTAATAATAAGAGAATAAAGCAGAATCTTCCATCATTCAGCCGGTTCTGCGGTATTAACTTTTAAACTTGCATAACAAAACCCTAATATACCAACGAAAGAAGGGATGATTTCATGAAATCAATAACCATGTTTGAAACAAGCTGGTGTCCGCATTGTAAACAGGCCCATATATTTATGGAGGAAATAAAAAATGATAATCCCAAATATAAAGACCTTAACATCCGATATATCGATGAAGACCAGGAACCGGATCTCGCCAGCCAATACGATTATTATTATGTTCCTACCTACTATTTAGATTCCGTAAAGTTTCACGAGGGTATTCCAAATAAAGAAGTTCTCCGTACACTGTTTGAGAAAGCCCTGGCTTTGTAACTTAATCACAGACAAGCTTTAAGTACCAGGTTAAGATAAGGTATCAACCCACAATTACAAAGGAGATGAAATTTATGAGTATAATAACAATAACAAAAGATAATTTTGATACAGAGGTTATAAATTCTGAAAAACCGGTTCTGCTTGATTTCTGGGCATCCTGGTGTGGGCCTTGTAAGATGGTCTCTCCCATTGTCGATGAAATTGCCAGCGAGAATGCTTCTATAAAAGTCGGTAAGATTAATATTGATGAAGAAATGGAACTGGCACAGACTTATAAAGTAATGTCCATTCCAACCCTTATGGTGATTAAAGACGGAAAAGTTCACAATTCCACCGTAGGGGTACAGTCCAAACAAAATATACTCGGGCTGCTGGATTAAACGTATTTTTTATTCACCAGCCAGCCTTTAAATAAAAGTAACCCGGAGCGTCTGTTATTATAATACAGCCGGCTCCGGGTTTACTTTTGTTTAAGTGCTAATTCCATTTAAGGGCAGAGCATTCCAGTTTTACTTTTATTTCAGTATTACTTTTATTCCAGTATTACTTTTATTCCAGTAATACTTTTATTCCAGTATTACTTTTATAAAGTAAGCTCTTTCAGCTTTTTCTTATCAATCACTCTGACGCCCTTTCTGGACAACTCCACGATACCTTCCTGGGCAAAGTACTTCAACATTCTGGATACAACTTCCCTGGCACTTCCAATGTACTTGGCAATTTGCTCATGGGTCAATTCAACGGTATCGGATTGGTTTCTGTTAATTTCATCGAATAAAAATATAGCCAGCCTTTTATCAAAACTCATGAACAGGATCTGCTCCATGGCCCACATCACATCAGAGAAGGAGTCGATCACCAGTTTATCCGTAAAGTTTTCAGCGAAAATATTCTGCCTGCAGAGCTGCTGGTATAAAGCCGAATCTATGAGCAGGACCTCACTGTCTACTTCTGCATCCACATGTACATCAAAGGTTATATTATCTAAAATACAGGAAGCAGACAACACACAGATTTCACCATCATGTAAACGGTAAAGTGTTATCTCTTTCCCTTCATCCGATAATATGTAGATTCTTAACTCTCCTTTCTTAATCAATATAACCCCGATACAGTCATTTTCACCGCTGTGAATACGGGTTCCCTTATCATAATGAACCGGTGTGATATTGTTAATCAGAAGGTTTTTCTGCGTATCGGTTAATTTATCCCAAAAGGTTAACGCCTGAGGTATATATTGCAAATCATGATTTGACAGCATATCCATCCTCCTATCTATACTCCTTAAACTCCTTAATCTCCTTATATCCCTTATACTCCATATACTCCTTATATCCCTTATACTCCTTATACTCCATATACTCCTTACTTAATTATAACATGATGATTATGAAATTCAATATAGCAGTTTATTAAACCTCAGCAAGGCCTTATTATTGAATCAAGCCCCGACAGTGCATGGTTTTTTCCAAAAGTAATGTCTGCATATCCTATTGTTTGGGCTTTTACCTCATAGGACACAGTTTCCTTGGAAACAGAAAAGTCCGGCCTTTACTTCTAATGTATACCTTTTCACGAAAAAGATGAAAAGATTCTGCATTATGTATCGGCCAGACTTAATTTTTATTATCACTGCAATATGTTCACAAATATCAGGGAATTTCTTCCCTGTAAATGATTAAATTTCTGTTTTCCATAATCCGTGGAGGTTGCAAAGTTCATAAGCCGCCACTGGTTTTTCATTATTTAGTACAAAAACCGCCTCAGGCTTTTCTCCCGGATTTAAGTATTTTAACTGGAAGCCTTTATCTGTCTCCAGATAAATCCACTGGATAAAATGCTCCGGTAACATAGGATGTGCAACACTGCCTACCGTAACGGTTACGGTATCGCCTTGTACATCAACAACCGGAAGATGTTTTTCTGTTGCTGCTTCCGTCGTATTGGCAAATAATTCAGTCATCGCATCACCGCAGCAGGTAAGCGGAGCACCGGATTCATGCAGTAAAGTTACCAGATTGCCGCAATGCTTGCATACAAAAAATTTTGGTTCTTTCTTCATTGTAAACTCCTATCTGTGCGCTTAGGCACACCTTTAAATTAATAGTTCTGGGCCAATACTCTGAAATAAGCCTTGGGATGATCACAAACCGGACATTTTTCCGGAGCTTTCTTACCGATATGTATATGTCCGCAGTTGTTACACTGCCATATGGTATCTCCATCTTTCGAGAATACCAGGCCGTCTTCTACGTTAGCTAAAAGCTTACGGTATCTCTCCTCATGTTCTTTTTCAATCTTAGCAACCGCTTCAAAAAGCCAGGCAATACGGTCAAAGCCTTCTTCTTTTGCTTCCTTTGCAAAATTAGCATACATGTCCGTCCATTCATAATGTTCACCGGAAGCCGCATCTAAAAGATTGGCAGCTGTGTCCGGCATACCGTCATGCAGCAGCTTGAACCAGATCTTGGCATGTTCTTTTTCATTATTGGCAGTTTCTAAAAACAGATCGGCAATCTGTTCATAACCTTCTTTTTTTGCTTTGGAAGCATAGTAAGTATATTTATTTCTAGCCTCAGATTCACCCGCAAATGCGGCTTTCAAATTTGCTTCTGTTTTTGTTCCTTTTAATTCTTTCATGAAATGTCTCCTTTCGTAGTTCAATCCTGGTTTAATTCCTTGTGATATAATTCTGAAAAGAGAGCCTGTACCAGCTATAAGTACCCGCTCTCTTTTATTCATTTATATCAGATTATACTTCGGTAAATGCGTCTTTCTCAAGTCCGCAAACTGGACAGCTCCAATCCTCCGGCAAATCTTCAAATGCTGTTCCAGGTTCAATTCCGTTATCAGGATCTCCTACTTCAGGATCATAAACATAACCACAAGGGCATTCATACTTCTTCATTCTTAATACCTCCGTAATTTTATTTTTCTTTATCCATATTATGTTATAAAGATTAATACGATTATACCATAAAACCTGTACCCTGACAACCATACAAAAGAATATTTAAATTAATCAGCAGGTTTTACAGCCTAAAAACAACGTTTCACTTCTTCTTTTTTGCAATGTTCTAATTTAATGCACTGATAGCAAATTTCATTCTCAAGTGGTTTATCGTCAAAGTAATCCCTTAAATTCTGCAAAGTAATTTCTGCTATGTTATTTAACGCTTCCCTGGTTAAGAATGCCTGATGGGATGTAACGATTACATTGGGCATGGAGATTAACCCGGATAAAATATCGTCCTGGATGATGGAATAGGATTTATCCTCGTAGAAAAACTCGGTCTCCTCTTCGTAAACATCCAATGCCGCGCCTCCTACTTTCTCTTCTTTAATTGCATTTAACAGGTCTTCGCTGTTAATCAGGGCTCCTCTGGAGGTATTGATAATATATACCCCTTTTTTCATAAGTTCGAAGCTTTTCTTATTAAGCATATGATGGGTATCTTTCGTTAACGGGCAGTGGAGAGAAATAATATCGGATTCCCTGCACAGTTCATCCATTGATACATATTCGATACCGGACCCGCTTATGGGAAAGGGATCATATGCCAGTATTTTAAGGCCGAAGCCTTTGCAGATATCAACAAAAACCCGTCCGATTTTGCCGGTGCCGACAACACCCATGGTTTTACCGTGAAGATCAAAGCCGGTGAGCCCGGTTAAGCTGAAATTATGCTCTTTGGTCCGGTTGTAAGCCCGGTGAATCTTACGGTTTAACGTTAACAGCAGTGCTATAGCATGCTCTGCCACGGCATAAGGAGAATATGCCGGCACTCTGACCACATGTATTTTATTATATGCTGCCTTAAAATCAATATTATTGTAGCCTGCGCAGCGCATTCCGATTATCCTGACACCATTCTCATACAAAATTTCTATGGTTTTGGCATCCACCGTATCATTTACAAATGCAACAGCTGCTTCATAGCCCTTGGTCATTACTGCCGTATCTGAATTTAGTTTCGGTTCATAATAATCAATTTCAAAACCAAATTTTTCTTTATAGGCATCAAAATAAATTCGGTCATACGGTTTCGTATCAAAGAAACATATCTTTCTCATATTAAACACCATACCTTTCCAATAAAGCTTCCTGATTAAGAATAAATTCCTATCAAAAAGCCTATACTCGTATAGCGTTTCTTATATAGCCTTTCCTTATTCAGGCTGAGAGAATTTTTCAATTCTTCCAAGCATGGTTTTATTAAAATTCTCAACTTTTCTGTCATATTCCTCATCCATATACTTGGATGCCAGCAGGAAATCAGCCGTTGCGGCATTATTTGCAATCGGAATATCATATACAACGGCAATACGCAGTAAAGCTTTTATATCCGGGTCATGAGGCTGGGATTCTAACGGGTCCCAGAAAAATACCACAAAATCAATATTTCCTTCTACAATTCTGGAACCAATCTGCTGGTCACCGCCTAAGGGGCCGCTGTTATAGCCTTTTACCGGAAGTCCGGTCCGTTCGGAGATCAGGCGGGCGGTTGTACCCGTACCGCATAAAAAGTGGTTTTTTAATATATCTTTATTTTTATCCGCCCACTTAACTAATTCCTGTTTCTTTCCATCATGGGCAATTAATGCAATGCTTTTTTTCTTACCTATTTTAAAAAATATATAATCGTCTAATAACATAGTGCCTCCTTTTAGTATGCTGCAATACAGGTTGTTTTCTTCCTGGTAATTCTATCATAATTGTTTTACCGGAAAAATGCAATCCAAAACTGCGAATAACAGCATCCTGTAACCCACCTGCTCTAAATCCTGCAGCACGGGCTTACACTTGGACGATAATGTAAATGATGATGTATAATTATAAATTCCCAGAATTTGAGAGAAATGCTTTTTTTCTTGTTATTGCATTTATTTTATGTTACAATATACCTGTATACAGTAAATTTCAAAATACAACTTCAATTTAGTTTTCCTTATCCGTTTTCATGTAGAAACTGTATATGTAAATTAATTCATATTTCTACATGTTTATTTATCTGTCCGTACAGCCATAATGAAGTTGTAATTTTACCCATTAACAAACAGGAGGTTATTATGAGCAACAACACTTTTTCAACCATTACACCAGAAATATTAGCTTTGACCGATTTGTGTACTACGAATAGTACAATTGACCCTGCCCTTTACACAAAGTATGATGTAAA
>JAEZSL010000373.1 GCA_023443925.1 Bacillota bacterium
GGAAAGAGGTCATGGACAGAATGGAGCATGCCTGGTCCATTATGAAGAATTCGGCGAAAGCAGCTCTAAAAGGTGATATTGTATCTATGGGCGGACTGATTGGAGGAGAATCTGCTAAAATAAACCAGCGAAGACTTTCAGGCAGCCAGCCAGTATGCGGTACCTTGATGTCCAGAGCAATTTCTTATGCAATGGGAGTACTGGAGGTCAGCAGCTCTATGGGGTTAATTGTGGCGGCACCTACGGCAGGCTCATCGGGTGTTATTCCCGGAGCTTTTCTGGCTATCCAGGAGGAGATGAAGTTATCGGATGAAGCCATGGTAAAGGCATTATTCAATGCCGGTGCGGTGGGTTATCTGATTGCCTATAACGCTACTGTTGCCGGCGCCGAAGGCGGATGTCAGGCTGAAGTTGGTTCGGCTTCCGCAATGGCGGCCTCTGCCATTACCGAACTCATGGGGGGATCTCCCAGACAGTGTCTGCATGCGGCAACCGGTGCGATTGCTAATTTATTAGGATTAATTTGTGATCCTATAGGGGGACTCGTGGAAGCACCCTGCCAGCAGAGAAATGCCATGGGGGTATCCAATGCATTGATTAGTGCGGAGATTGCTCTTAGCAGCATAAAGAATGTCGTACCTTTTGATGAAGCGGTGTCTGTTATGTACAGTGTAGGACGCAGTATACCCCACGAACTCAGGGAAACAGCTCTGGGAGGTCTGGCTGCGGCTCCAAGTGCCTGCAGTATGTGTAATATGTGTAAATAACCAGTGACAGTAAATTGTCTATGGCAGGATGATTATTTTAAGGGAAGCCTTAGGGCTTCCCTATTTTAGTATTTTCGTCATTGACTGGTTCTTATAGGTGCAAGTCCTTAACACGTTCAGATGGTGGGAAGTATATAGTTAGCAAGGGATTAAAGTACACTTGCAAAAATAATAAATTCCCTGAATTAAGCAATATTATTGTTGCATTTGCATATTATACGACGTATAATATAGTTTGAATTATAATATTATAGTCTGAAGCGAATCAAGCAGCAAATAGGATTTAAAAAAGAGGAGAACCTAATTATGTTTAGTAAAAAAACAACAGGTATCGTTTTACTGGTGGTTCTGATATTCAGCTCCTGTACCGGAAAAAATAGTGAAAAACCAGTTCCGACTGTAGAACAGACAACATCTGCAAAAGAAAATACCATATCTGAATCAGGGAAGGAAGCGTTTCATGAGTTTCAATCGGAAGTTAACCAAAAGAGAAAAGAACTCTGTTCAACCAGTCCTCTGGATGATAGAATTACAGAGTTTATGCCGTCCTATAAATCCGAACTAAATGCTTTATCCGAAGAAGAACTGGAGAATCTCACAGATAAAAACCCAGGTCAGAGTGTAATATTGGCTGATAACGCTGCCCAGGATACCGAGTATCTGTTTAAATTATTTAAGAATGCGTATGGTGCCTATTATTACTTTGGAGGAGACGAAAAATTTAATCAGGCAAAGGATAGTCTGTTAAAAGAGATAAAGCAGAAGAGTACCTTAACCAGAATGGAATATACTGCTATGCTGCTTAATCACTTAACGTTTATCAAGGACGGCCATATGAGTATTGATGGGCAGCCTGTACTTAAGAAATCACAGTATTATTATGATAACCAGGTAAACTTCCATAAAGATAGGATGGGTTATTATGTGACAGAAAACGGACAGAACTGGTATATAACCAGTGTAGGAGAGGATAAGAATATCTCCGGTTATTTAAAGCCAACCATATCGGAGGAAGGTAAAATAGTTTATGAAATTATTTTACAGATGAGTAATGAAGAGTATGCAAAACGTCCCCTGCATTACACTCTGAGATTTGATGAAACAGAACAAGTAAAAGAAATCCAATGGATGCGTTCTGTTCGGTATCCCAATAGCGACGACAAGATTTATACTAAAGCCATAATCAATGGTGTTCCAGTTTTATCAGTCCGTTCCATGGGAGCTGAATATGACAAAGAACTCAAAGAGTTTGAAAACAGCGGTGTTACGGAAAAGGAGAAACCCATATTAATACTTGATCTTCGAGGGAACGGCGGCGGAAGTGATATTTATTCAAATAACTGGTTTAAGAATTATTTTGGAATCAAACCTCCGGTTAAAAATACCGAAGGTCAAAAATATAGTCCCCTGGTCTTAAAAAGTGCAGAAAAGATGGGATATCCGATTGAGGATGCATATTGTATCGAAGAAGGTAAGAAAGGTAACTGGGTGAGAAATGAAAATAATGGCAGCTCCGAATTGTTAAAAAACAATTCCTGTGTTTTTGTTTTAATGGACCAGTATGTGGCATCTTCCGGCGAAACTTTTATCTGGAATATGAGGACGGCTGAAAATGTTATTCTTGTGGGAAGTAACACCTCAGGGGCATGTCTGGTACCAAATAATGTTTTCTATTATCTTCCGAATTCCGGTGTTTCGGTCTATTTCGGAAGGGGTATGATTTTTCATGAAAGCTATGAGAATATTGACGGCAGAGGAATTCAACCGGATTTATGGGTTGAGCCATGGAATGCATTGGAGTTGGTATCTAAGCTTATTGATCAATATAAATTAAAAACAAATTAGAAATAAATTAATAGTTAAAAAACCAATTGACACTGCTAAGGAAGTGTTGTATATTATATATCATATAGTATGTAGCAATGAAGAATATCAAAACTACATGAATAGTCAGAAAGTGGGATTAGAGGGTGAATATTATGTACGAATTGGAAAGGAAGGAGTTATATGATATTCAATACGGGAGCAGCATTACTCGATGCGATTGTTCTGGCTGTTGTGTCGAAAGAAAATGAGGGAACCTATGGATATAAAATTACTCAGGATGTCCGGCAGGTAATAGAAATTTCCGAATCTACTTTATACCCTGTTTTAAGACGGCTTCAAAAAGACAGCTGTTTGGAAGTGTATGATCTGGCCTTTGACGGACGGAACAGAAGATATTATAAAATAACAGAGAAAGGAAGAATACAGCTTAAGCTGTATTGCGATGAATGGAAAATTTATTGCGGTAAGATTAACAACATGTTCGTGGGGGTGAAGATTTAGATGACGAAATATGAATTTATGAAGGAATTGGAAGAGAATTTAAAAGATATTCCTTTGGAAGAAAGAATGGAAGCGCTTCAATATTATGAGAACTATTTTGAAGATGCAGGACCGGAGCAGGAACAGAGCCTTATCTCCGAACTGGGAGCTCCGGATAAAGTGGCCGCCGGCATTAAAGCTGATTTAAACAGCAGTGAGCAGGAAGTAAAAACCAGAGGTTATTTTACGGAAAAAGGTTATAAGGATGAGAGCTGCTCCGATATGAAATATGAGATTATTGGCGGTATGCCACCGGCTAAGTATGATGACGGCAGCGGTAATAAGGATAATAACAGCGCAGATAATCAGTATGGAGCCGAAGAAGATCCAGGGAGATACAATAACTCTTCGCAAAACGACAACGAAGGTGATTATGAATCCCGGTCAGGTAATTCGGATGGAGAATATAATTATAACAACAGGAGTAACCGGTCATGGGATTACGAAGACAATGGCAGGGCATACAATAATTATAACAATAGCAGTTCCGGGTATGATTATAGAAAAAAGAATAATGGTTTAAGAACATTACTTATAATAATTGGGTGCCTTTTTGCAATACCAGTAGTATTACCCTTATTTGCAGGAGCCTTTGGTATTTTTATAGCGGCGATTGTAACAGCAGCTTCGCTTTGGTTAGCTTCTGTTATTGTCTCCATCGCATTAATTTTATCCGGTGTTGTAGTGATTATTGCCGGTATCATTAAGCTGATGACGATTCCGGCGGTTGGCATTTGCCTTGCCGGCGGAGGCTTAATCCTATTTGGAATCGGTTTATTATTTACCATGGCTACCGTGGGTCTTAGTGCGAAAGTGATTCCAGCCTTAATACGCTGGTTTATCAGTTTCTGCAGATTACCGTTTCGGAACAGGAGAGTGGCTGTATGAATGCATTGATGAAAAATTGTTTTCGAATTGCCGGAATAGCTGTGCTAACCGGTGTCATTCTGGTTGCTGTTGCATTTAGTATAGATAATACGATATTTTATAACTGGGAGAATTTTAATATTTCCATTGGAGATAATATCATTGGTTTAGACTTACCGGATAACCGGTATAACAGTCGTAACGATGATTGGAATGGGTTCTCTGGTAATCGGATTAACGAGAAAGCAGGTCAGGAAATACCCGATCAGGGAGTAACCCATCAGGGAACTTATAATGAGGGAATATCCGATCAGAAAAGTCAAAACACCCTTAACAGCTCCGATAAACGTAATAGCATAAAATCCATTTTCCTGGATATATCCTATGGAACGGTTACCATAAAAGAAGGCGAATATTTTGATATTAAGACAGCCGATGGAGCCAATAACATGATTCATGAAAATGTAAACAACGGTGTTTGGGAAATCAGTGATGCGAATGATTTATCAGGGAATGAAAGTAATGTATCGGTCTTTGGATTTAATATAACGGAGGGTGGAAATCCCTTTCAGACCACAGATATTGAGCTGACCATTCCGGAGGACTTCAAATTTGAAAACCTGGATATTGCTCTGGGGGCAGGTACTATAAAAGCGGATAATTTAATTGCCGAGAATGCAGATATTAATGTTGGTGCGGGCAGTCTCAGGATAAAATCACTGACAGCAGAAAGCAAATCATTATATTCCATTGATACCGGAGAGCTGATAATCGACGATCTGACTGCAAGTAATGCCAATATTAATTGCGGGGTAGGTAATCTTAAAGCATCCGGAATTATAAACGGCGACAGTTATGTTACCTGCGGAATCGGTAATGTGGAACTTGATATAGACGGAGAGGAAGAAGATTTTAATTACAAGGTTGACTGCGGTATCGGAACTGTTATAATTAATAATAACAAGTACAGCGGAGTTAACGCAAGGACCAGAAAAAATAATGATTCAGATGACAGTTTTACACTGGATTGCGGTATTGGTAAGATTTCACTTAAAATAAATTAACTTATAGTGCGCATAGAATGCGCAGAAACGGAGGAAATTATGGAACAAAAAAAATTACACAGATCTAATAACAATAAAATGATTGCCGGGGTATGCGGCGGTTTCGCAGAATACATCAATCTTGACCCCACCATTGTAAGATTATTATGGGCAGCCTTTTGCTTTGCAGGCGGTGCAGGAGTTCTTGCATACATTGTTGCGGCAATCATAATACCGGTGGAATATTAATATCATTAATTATTATATCCTTGAAGGCAGACAGCAGATAATGCTGCCTGCCTTTGTAGTGCGTCCCGGCAGGCGCACGTTTCAACGGGTGTAAGTCTCGAGTTCGCCCGGTAGTGGGAAGGATATAGCCAAGGGCAGGGGTGTCGTGGGTGACTACGAATCGGAAGGCAGCCGGATGGCAAATCTCTGGTCTGACGAACAGAAATCATATCAGGCTATAAGCGGGGGTGAGGCTGTTACACAAGTCGAAGCCCTATAACTACACGGAACCGGTTGTGGTAAATATGGCAGATGGATGGGGAGAAGGAACGTGAGAGTCTCCGGGGAGATCTGCAAGGAACGTTTCGTAAAGAGGTAACGATTATCGAAAGGTAATACGGAACATGCACTGTGTTTACCGGCTGCGAACCAGCAGGGTAAGGTCCCTGGAATGCCGGCACGATGCACTTGACCGATTCGCACCTAGCAGAGCAAAATCGAAATAATGCTTTCAGAGTCCTCGTTGTCAGGTGGATATGGTATCGTATGTGTTTACTCTGGGTAGAGGGAAATTTTAGTGGTAAATGTTAGTAAGATATTATATAATTGTATTTAAAGACGGAAGCCCTATTATGTGTAAAGTAGTAAGCTGATAATGTGTTTAAATATAATTAGGCTATTACGAGAACAGGAGAAGGAAGGTCGTTATATGGATAGCAAACAGGATTTTGTAAAATACATGATGGAAAATATTAAGTTTCCACAGGAAGCTTTGGAGGTATTCTTAAGCTTATGCAGGCAGATTGAAACCCAAAAACATAACCGCGAGAAATTTATGGAACTGGCTGACAGGTATATGAGAGGGGAAACGGATTCAGTTTATGAAGAGCTGGATGTTTTGGCGGAAACAATGAAGATCCATAGTTATACGCTGTCAATGCTGCTGCTTCTGTGGTGCGGGGAAGAACTGCTTGTTAAATACAGAGGAGAAGAAATACCGGACGAGATATATTGGGATACTGTGTACGATCTTAATTATAAATTAATGGAGTGTTATCAGGTTTACGGTATTTGGGGAACCTTTGTAAGATCCTGGTATCCTGGTTTTTATCAGATGACCCGGTTTGCCCTGGGACGTATGCAGTATGAATACTCTGATTTTAAGCTGGAGGAGCATGAGGCCGGCAGTAATCTTGTGAAAAAAGGTGATAGAGTTATTAATATGCACATTCCTTCAAGCGGCTCATTTTCCTGGGAAAAGCGCCTGGATTCCTATAAACGGGCTTATGAATTTTATAAGGATGATTTTGGCGGTAAACCGATACCTATGGTTTGTGATTCCTGGCTGTTATATCCGGAACACAGGGAATTTCTGCCGGAACATTTAAATATCCGAAGTTTTATGGAGGATTTTACTTATATTGAAGGTACCACAGAAGATAAATTTGAAAATGCCTGGAGAGTATTCGGAAAAGACAGTGAAAAGGCACCAAATGAATTGCCCCGGGAAAC
Source organism: Bacillota bacterium (assembly GCA_023443925.1). The sequence goes on from JAEZSL010000373.1 coordinate 6,785, forward strand.
TTCTTTACAAAATGCTTATGCCAATCATCTGCTGGCAGGGGGTAAAACGGGCAGCGGTTATGGTATATTCTTTTTTGACGGAGAGAAGATTTTAAGGATTAAGAAATAATAACAGGGCTGTTGAGAAAGAGGTTGTGAACCACAATTGACGGCTATAAGGCCGAGGAAATCGGTATAGGAAAAGTAAAATAAGGTATTGTAAACGAACAACTCCCCGCAGCTTTTAACAGTAGCTGCGGGGTGTTGTGGTTTCAATTAGGGTAAGGTTCGGTAATCAGGCTTCTATTATATAACGCCGTAAATTATTCAGACCAATCGTAATGCCTTGAACCGGTTCTTCCATTCCTTCGAACTCGATAGCCACATAACCATCATATTTGGCATTTTTCAGGGCACGGATACAGTGCAGAACCGGAACATTTCCGTGGCCGATAATGGCTCCACGTAAATAATTACCGCTTCTGGATCTGAAAAAGCCTTCACCCGGATCGGGAAGCATGGCCGATTTTACATGGAAATCCTTAGCGTGAGCATAAAACGCATAGGGTGCCAGCCTGCCAAAAGCTTTATCAGGTGCCTCGTCTGCGCATAAAAAATTGCCCATATCCGTAAGCAGTCCATAATTCTCATGATTTACTGCCTGATATAGTTTTTCCATCCGGTCACTGTCCTGACAGAAAAATCCGTGGTTTTCTACGGTGGTTCGGATTCCCTTAGCCGCAGCGTATATGGTAACTTCCCTGCAGGCATCGGCTATGACCGGCAGGATGGTATCAAAGGTTCTGCCGTCGCCGGTAGTAGCATCATGGCGGATCAGGTCAGTTCCCAATATTGCGGCGATGTCAACCATTGTCTTTACCCGTTCGATCTCAAGTTTGGTATCCCCTCCGCTGCCGGTTAAAAAGTCCGCACCAAAAGTGAAGCTGGATACAGGCATCGCAAGGCGTTTACATTCTTTTGATAAAACTGCGGCGTATTCCTCCTTGGATACACCCTCCGGTGCAAGAATATCTACAAATTCAATGGCATCAAAGCCGATATCCTTTGCTTTTTGGATACAGTCAAACTGTGTTATTTCTCCAGAGTATAACAATTTACCAAAGCTGTACGAACTGACTGATAGTTTCATGTTCTGTGCCCTCCCTGTTGTATTAAAAGTAGAATCATATTTTCGGGTTTACATCTCGCTGTTGGAAACCTGCAAAGCTAAACCCTTAACTGTTTTGTGAATGTAAATCTTCGAATTAGTATATTAGAACCGCAGTTCTGTAATTAGAGAAATGATAACGGAAAACTCCAAGAAGGAGAAGTCCGTATAGCCGCTCCATAACCGGTTGTATAAAAATATTGATCCATAACCGGCTATTTATAGGGTTACCTCATGACCGCTGGCTGCCGATTCATAAATCGCATCCAGAATAGTCATAATATCGATACCGTCCTGGGCCGGTGAAATACAGGTTACGCCATCGGTTAAACAGGAAACAAAATGGTCGATTTCCCCTGCGAATAATCCGTCGAAGCTTAAGGAAGTCTGGGCATCTAAAGTAACATCTGCCAGATAATCATTGATTTCACTGTACAGTTCCAGTTCCGGGTCCAGTTTAGCCCCTCCCTTTGTACCAAAAAGTTCAATTTTTCCTTCATCTTTTTTGATATTCAGACTGAAA
>JAEZSL010000377.1 GCA_023443925.1 Bacillota bacterium
CAAGAGTTTCTCTGTTATAACGCTTTCCGCCACAGACTTCACAAGGTACAAATACATCCGGCAGGAAGTTCATCTCGATTTTAATGATACCGTCTCCGCTGCAGGCTTCACAACGTCCGCCCTTTACGTTAAAGCTGAAACGCCCTTTAGTGTAACCTTTCATTTTGGCATCCGGTGTTGCAGAGAACAAATCCCTGATCTGATCAAATACGCCGGTATAAGTGGCCGGATTGGATCTGGGAGTTCTGCCGATGGGGGACTGGTCAATATTAATTACCTTATCCAGACGGTCAATACCAATCATTGCATCATGTTTTCCAGGTATACAGCGTGCCCGGTTCAGATCTCTTGCCAATCTTTTATATAATATCTCAGTTATTAAAGAACTCTTACCGGAGCCGGATACACCGGTTATGCAGGTCATTACCCCAAGGGGAATATCGACGGTTACATTTTTAAGATTGTTCTCTTTCGCTCCTTTTATGGTCAGGTAACCCGCAGGTTCTCTTCTGACGTCCGGAACGGGAATCTTGATTCTGCCGCTTAAATACGCACCGGTAATGGATTCTTCCACTTTCATGATTTCTTCCGCCGTACCGGCTGCAATTACCTCTCCGCCGTGTTCACCGGCACCGGGACCGATATCAATGATATAGTCTGCCGCAAACATAGTATCTTCATCATGTTCTACTACAATCAGAGTATTTCCTAATTCTTTTAAATTCTTAAGGGTTTTAAGAAGCTTATCATTATCCCGCTGATGAAGTCCGATACTGGGCTCGTCCAAAATGTAAGCTACGCCTACCAGCCCGGAACCGATCTGGGTAGCCAGACGGATTCTCTGTGCCTCACCACCGGATAGAGATCCGGTTGCACGGGATAAAGACAGGTAATCCAGGCCTACATCCATTAAAAATCCTACCCTGGCCCGGATTTCTTTTAAAACCAGTTCACCGATCTTTAACTGAGTCGGGGTAAGCTCCAGATTATTCATAAACTGACTGAGGTCACGTATGGAATAATCCGTAACTTCAGAGATATTCTTGTCGTTAATGGTAACCGCAAGGGATTCCTTTTTCAAACGTCTGCCGCCGCATTCCTTACAGGGAGTGGTTCTCATGAAGGTTTCGTATTCCTGTCTGGTGGACTCAGATGCTGTTTCTCTGTAACGTCTCTCCACATTCCGGATCAGTCCTTCAAAAGCCACATCATATACACCTTCACCTCTCTGTCCTTTGTAATGCACCTTAACAGATCTTCCTTCGGTGCCATGCATAATCATATGCTTTACTTTTTCCGGCAGGTCTTTATATGGGGTCTTTAAATCAAATTTATATTCTTTTGCCAAGGCTTCCAGGGTACACCTGGTGTAACTGGATTTATCCACGGCCGACTGCCAGCCAAGGACAGCAATGGCACCTTCCGCAAGGCTGAGATTGTGATCCGGTATCAAAAGTTCCTCCGCAAATTCCATCTTAAAACCGATACCGTGGCATTCCGGGCAGGCTCCGAAGGGATTGTTAAAAGAAAAGCTCCTCGGTTCAATTTCATCAACACTGATACCGCAGTCAGGGCAGGCAAAGTTCTGGCTGAAGGTTAGGGGCGCTTTCTCCTGAAGATCTACGATCAGCAGGCCTTCCGCCAGCTTTAACGCACTTTCTATGGAATCAGATAACCTCTTTTCGATTCCTTCTTTTACAATAAGCCGGTCTACAATAATTTCTATGTTATGTTTAATATTTTTTTCCAGTTTAATTTCTTCAGACAATTCATAAAGATGTCCGTCTACCATAACCCGGACATAACCGCTTTTCTTTGCCTGTTCGAATAATTTGACATGCTCGCCTTTTCTTCCTCTTACTACCGGGGCAAGTATCTGAATTCTGCTGCCGGACTCAAGGCGCATGATTTCATCCACCATCTGGTCTACGGTCTGTTTTTTTATCTCTTTCCCGCACTTTGGGCAGTGGGGAATACCGATTCTGGCATATAACAGACGGAAATAATCATAAATTTCCGTTACCGTACCCACGGTAGAACGAGGATTCCGGTTTGTAGACTTCTGGTCAATGGAGATAGCAGGGGACAGTCCTTCAATGCTTTCCACATTGGGTTTTTCCATCTGTCCCAGGAACTGTCTGGCATAGGAAGATAGGGATTCCATATATCTTCTCTGGCCTTCCGCATAAATAGTATCAAACGCCAGAGAGGATTTGCCGGAACCGCTTAAACCGGTTAATACGACAAACTCATCTCTGGGAATATTGACACTGATATTCTTAAGGTTATGTTCCTTTGCTCCTCTGATTTTAATATAATGTTTCTTTTCAGCCATTTTAACACCTACACCTTTCATCGACAAAACCCATCCTTAAGATGGGCTCTGACTTCCTGTATACGAAACGGATGTCTTAATCCATATCATTTAATTGTTTTTTCAGCTCAAGCAGATTGTCTCTTAATTCGGCTGCAGTTTCGAAATTCAGCTCGGCGGCTGCCGTATGCATATCCTTTGTCACTTTCTTGATAACAGCCTCCAGTTCGTTCCTGCTCATGGATTCCGGATCTTTGTCCATCTTATAATAATTCTTATCTGCCTTTTTGGAGATGCGGATCAATTCCCTGACTTTTTTCTGAATCGTGGTAGGCGTAATGCCATGCTCTTCATTATATTTACTCTGGATTGCTCTTCTTCGGTTGGTTTCCGAAATAGCCCGGTTCATGGAATCCGTCATACGGTCCGCATACATAATAACCCGTCCCTCGGAATTACGTGCAGCACGTCCTATGGTCTGGATTAACGAGGTCTCCGAACGCAAGAAGCCCTCTTTATCCGCATCCAGTATGGCTACCAGGGTTATCTCCGGTATATCAAGACCTTCTCTAAGCAGATTAATACCTACCAGAACATCAAATACATCCATTCGCATATCCCTTATGATTTCAGATCGCTCCAGAGTATCAATATCGGAATGCAGATACTTTACCCGAATGCCGACTTCTCTCATATAGGCGGTCAAATCTTCAGCCATACGCTTTGTAAGAGTTGTTACCAGTATTTTGTTGTGGTTTGCTACTTCCTTATTCACTTCGCCCACCAGATCATCGATCTGTCCGTTAACCGGCCTTACAAAAACCTCCGGGTCCAGAAGTCCGGTTGGTCTTATGATCTGTTCCGTGCGCATAAGTTCATGGTCGCCTTCATATATGGACGGGGTAGCGGATACGAACATCATCTGGTTAATTTTGTTTTCAAATTCTCCAAAGTTTAAGGGCCGGTTGTCTTTTGCTGAGGGCAGACGGAAACCGTAGTCCACCAGGGTATTCTTTCGGGCCTGATCCCCTGCATACATACCTCTTACCTGGGGAATGGTTATATGGGATTCGTCTACAATAATCAGGAAATCATCGGGAAAATAGTCAATCAAAGTATGCGGCGTACTTCCCGGCTGCAAACCCGATAAATGTCTGGAGTAGTTCTCAATACCGGAACAAAAGCCGGTTTCCCGCAGCATCTCTATATCAAAATTAGTTCTCTCGGAAATTCGCTGAGCTTCCAGTAGTTTATCCTCACTCTTAAAGTAACGGATTCTCTCTTCCAGCTCGGCTTCAATAGTTTTAATCGCATCCTCCAGCTTGTCCTGGGATACGACATAGTGGGAAGCCGGAAAAATTGCCATATGTTCCAGGCTGCACTTAACCTCACCGGTCAGTACATCAATTTCGGTAATCCGGTCAATTTCATCGCCGAAAAATTCTACTCGGATTGCTCTGTCGTCGGAAGTTACCGGAAAGATCTCTACAACATCTCCATGGACACGGAACGTTCCGCGTTTAAAATCCATATTATTTCTGGTGTACTGAAGATCCACCAGCTTTCTCAGCATCTCATCCCGGTCTTTTGTCATTCCCGGCCTTAAGGATATTACCATCTCCTGATAATCAATAGGGTCACCTAATCCGTATATACAGGAAACACTGGCAATAATGATTACATCTTTCCGTTCGGAAAGAGCTGCAGTGGCAGAATGCCGCAATTTATCGATCTCGTCATTAATAGCGGAATCTTTTTCGATGTAGGTATCTGATGAGGGTACATAAGCTTCCGGCTGATAATAATCGTAGTAACTTACAAAGTATTCCACTGCATTCTCCGGAAAAAATTCCTTGAATTCTCCGTATAACTGAGCTGCCAGAGTTTTGTTATGGGCAATTACCAGTGTGGGTTTATTTAAGGCCTGTATTACATTGGCCATGGTAAAAGTTTTACCGGAACCAGTAACACCAAGCAGGGTCTCAAACTGATTGCCTTCTTTAAATCCCTTTACCAGCTGTTCAATTGCTTCCGGCTGATCTCCGGTTGGTGCATATTCTGAAACAAGCTTGAAATCACTCATAAAATTTCCTTTCCATTCAATGATCAAATCTAAACTGCATAATATGACTTTAAATCTATTTAAAATATTCCATTAATTTCATACATAAATACTAATCGTTTGTCATTATATCATATTTAAAGTTTAAAAGCAATATTTTTTCGAATGTCTGTTCTATGTAAAATACATGAAAAAACCCAAAATACTGGTATAAGAGAGAATGTACTTAAAACTATTTTACTCTGCAAAGTATTGTATCCCTACTAATAGCACGGCTAACCAATAAAAGTTCAAATAAATATGGCATTTATAATAAAGTCCCGTTGTCTTCCCCGGTAGCTGCGAAATATATCTTCTTATACCGGCAGGCAAAACAGTCCTAACTTATTATAAATGCCATATTCTCATAATCTCATATTATAGTCCGGTGTATCCCTGCTATAATAGCTTCAGTTTTTCTGAACCCCGTGTTAACCCGGTCATACTCCAGCCTCATGAAAACCTATTTCTTTATTTCTTTTTTAATAATCTCAATTGCCTTCTGCAGCTGATTATCATCCTTTTTCTCAATTACCACCTGTTGTTTCAGTTTATCGTTTAACTCTGCTTTTACATCCGGAGAGATACCGATACCGTGGATATTTTTACCGTTAGGAGTATAATACTTGGATACTGTTACCTTAATGGCGGTTCCGTCATACAAAGGTATAATAGACTGGACAATACCCTTTCCAAAACTGGTGGTACCAACGATCGTTCCTCTCTTGTAATCCTGGATGGCACCTGCAAAGATTTCCGAAGCACTGGCACTGTTGCCGTTAATCAGTACGGCCAACGGTTTATTAAACTCTTCCTTGCCGTCGGAGAACTTCTCCTCTCTGGTTCCATATTTATCTTCCGTATAAACAATTAAGCCTTTCGGAAGCATACGGTCCAGCATATCCACAACCGTATCCAGTAGGCCGCCCGGATTATTGCGGATATCAACGACTAAACCTTTCTGGCCTTTTTTATCCAGATCATCGATTGCCTTACGGAATTGCTCCGCCGTAACTTCGTCAAATTCGGATATGGCAATATAACCGATTTTATTATCCAGCATTTCATATTCAATGGTAGGAACTTCCACTGTTTTTCTTGGTATGCTAAATTCAATGGGTTCCGTTTTTCCTTCCCGGACAATGGTTATCTCCGCTTTGGTTCCTTCCTCGCCTTTGATCCGGCTGACTACTTCCGTTAGATCCTTGCCGGTAACCTCTTCTCCGTTCACCTTATAGACGATATCCCCCGGCAGAATACCGGCTTCATAGGCAGGACCGTTTACAAAAGGTTTCACAATGGAGATAATACCTGTCGTGACATTCTGGCTTACCGTAGCTCCGATACCACAGTAAACCCCACTGGATGATTCCATCAATGCTTTATATTCATCGGCCGTATAATAACAGGAATAAGGATCTCCCAGACTTGCAAGGAGTCCTTTGTAAATCCCGTCTGCCAGTTTACTATCTTCTACATCTTCCATGTAAAACTTATCAATTAAGGATTCCAATTTATTGATCTTTTGTATGACCGCAGTATTGGAACCTGTTTTATCCTCGGTAGATGACGCAGTATTATTATTCTGTTCACTGGCTGTATTCGTTTCCGGAGTAGTGGAGTCGTTGCCTTCTACCTGGGTAACATAAATCGTCAGAACAATTGCAGAAATAATCAGTGCGCCTGCTAATCCTGATAAAAATCCAGACATAAACTTATTCTTCATAATTCGCTCTCCTTATCTTTTAGCAAACGTTAACTA
>JAEZSL010000048.1 GCA_023443925.1 Bacillota bacterium
TTGCAGCACGGAAACTATTAGACAGAGGCTGCTATAAGCTCAAAGCATATTGCAATATCAGACTTTGCAATAATGTCTCCACCCATTCCCACAAAACAGCACCCATAACGGATGAAAAATTAAGTATCAGAAAGCAACACGCCGTCGTTGAACTGCATAATCTTATAAAGGATATCTTATCAAACAAAAAACATATGAAAGGCATTGGTTTATATCTGCTGCCCGGAATGGTAATACGTAAAATATCCAACCAGAGTGTAAAAAAACATTACCAGACCTTAAGTGTGCAGACAAGTACCTGCACCAAGTGTATGTTATGTGTGCAAGGGTGTCCTACCCATAGTATCTCATTTGCTGATGAACAATTTTTATTCTCTGCCACATGCACAGCTTGTATGCGTTGCTATAACTTCTGCCCCACCGCCTCCGTGCTGATAAATGAAGTTTTTACCGCCCCTCAGGAATATTTCCGTTATAGGGGGCCGGTCAAATCATAAAATTGTACTTTTTTACTGCCGGGCCAGAACTAATACTAAGTGAGCTGGTATGGCTGAAGCCATTTTCAGATCGGCCTGTTTACCAAATATTAATACATATTTACGTCTGTTCTGCCAGAATTTATTTATACCATATAATATTTTGGTATAGTGAATATTAGAAATACACAAACTCTATACTAAATGATAGATTAAAATAGCTGAAAATTAAGCAGACAGATACAAAATGTTTAGAAATCGGTTGAATGGATATAACAATCTTAGGACTCGTTTGAACAGATATAACTTACTTAGAAATCAGTTGAACAGAATTAATTTACTTAGGGATGAAATCATCATATAATAAATAAGAAATATCCAGGCAATATCTATAATTAGTAGTGAACGGTTAGTAATGATTATATAGAAATTAATAAATAGTAACAGTAATTAATAAACCGTAATTAATAAACAGTAATGAAATAAAATAAATTAATTGGTATGTAAATTATGAAATCAGAGAGGGATAACTATTATGTATTGTCCAAATTGCAGAAAAGAATATGAAGCCGGTATAACAGTTTGTCCGTATTGTAATCAAGATTTAAAGACTCTGTTACCTGAAGATGATGAAGAATCTTCTATGGCACCAGATCCGGTAAAGGTGACATCTGCTGCCAACGACATTGATGCCGGTCTTATTATGAATCTGCTTATAAATAATAATATCCCCTGCTTTAAAAAGGATAACGGCGCAGGCGGATATATGAATGTGTATATGGGGTATTCCGTATATGGGGAAGATATATATGTTGACAGGAAAGACTATGAGGCAGCTCTTGATTTAATCAACAGTCTTGAACCGGATAAAGAATCTATAGACACGGAAGCCGTAGATAAGGATACAATCGATGAAAAATCCCAGGATCAGGAAGAAGACCAGGACAAATATAAAGTTCCTTTCTATAAGAATCCCCGGATTATTGCAAGAATCTTCGTTGTTATCATCGGTATTTACATGATATTAACTGGTCTTATCGGCATCCTGACAAAATAGAAATTATGAAAGTGGTGAAGCTGAATAAATTTTGGCTTAGCCACTTTTTTATTGCTATAGGACACTTGTTTAAAGAATTTAATCACATCCGGCCCAAAGTATAGCAATGGATGATAAATAAATAGCAATTTATGAAAGGATAAAAACAATAATAAGTTGTATTATAATTATATAAAACTAATTTATTTATAGTAATATTCTATAAGAATAATATAAATAGTATGGTAAAATGCAGAATTTTGACGAATATTTTAATTACTTCCGGCCGATAAACGGCTGCCTGTCATATTCAAGATCAGGTTCGTGACACAATATTTTTTATTCATCTTCATCTAAGTGCTTTTCTTCAATGTGTTTCTAGTTCAAGCTGTTTTTCATAATACTACTAGCCCCCTTTTTACTAATTCTTAATCACAGAAAAGTTTTAAGTTCAATTATGAGCTGCACTAATGAAAACTACTCTAAAATGAAACGGTTTATAACCTTAGGTTATTATATTTACTTAGGCTAAAACCAACACTTTGTTGTTGTTTTTATTTTAATTCTCATCTCAGAGAGGAGGTGCCCGTCAGATGTTTACGGAATATAACTCAGGATAACTATGTACTGCAAGGAGTACCTACCGTTTAAGCATGAAAGGGAGTGATTCATAAAGATAATAATTCAAATAGTAAGAAGGTCTATAGTAAGATGGCATGTATTAAGAAGGTATATAGTAAGATGGAATATTGTAAGATGGTCTATAGTAAAAAAAATTATATTTTATAGGAGGGTTTTAGTATGCGTAAGTTAAATAAGAAAGTTTTAGCGTTATTTTTTGCACTTTCATTGAGTTTTACCAGCATGTTTGCAGTTACCGCACAAGCAGCAACAGATTATTGGCAAAATTGGACCGATGGCGGCGGGACAGTAAATGCTACGAACGGATCGAACGGCAATTTCAGTGTAAGCTGGACAAACTGTGGTAACTTTGTTGTGGGTAAAGGCTGGAACACCGGAAGTGCCTCCAGAGTATGTAACTACAATGCCGGTGCATTTTCACCCTCCGGCAATGGGTATTTGACTTTCTATGGCTGGACGAGAAATTCACTTATCGAATATTACGTAGTAGATAGCTGGGGCACTTACAGGCCTACCGGAACGCATAAAGGTACAGTGAGCAGTGATGGGGGTACCTATGACATATATACGACTATGCGGTACAACGCACCTTCCATTGACGGTACTCAAACTTTCCCGCAGTACTGGAGTGTCAGACAATCAAAGAGAGCAACCGGAAGCAATGTCCAAATTAATTTCGGAAACCACGCTAACGCATGGAGAAGCAAAGGTATGAATCTGGGAAGCAGCTGGGCTTATCAGGCATTGTGCGTAGAAGGATATCAAAGCAGTGGGTATGCTAATGTAACAGTGTGGTAACAAAACGCATGTAATTAATGTATTGGGGACCGTTAAATTCTTTTAAAATTTGATATATAAGGCCTGCTGGTCTTTACGGCCGGCACCTTATATATCAAACGGCCCTTATCAGCCTGCTTAAGTATAAAATTTCAGACAAAGTTGAGGAAGGAAACAGGGACAATTTCGAGCTTTGTGAATACTTCTTACTTAATATACCTATCAATTAAATAAATACCTACGGTTTATACGAGGAGATATATCCATGAAAATACTTAAATTCATGATTTTATTATTACTGGCAATGATTGCTGTTAGTGCTTGTTCGCAGAAAGAACCGGATAGATTTGTTTTTGTCAAAGGCGGATCTTTTTTGAATACAAATTCCAACTACCATGGGGAAAGCATAACAATCTCCGACTTTTTTATGGGCAAATATGAGGTGACACAGAAAGAATGGATAGAGGTAATGGGAAGTAATCCTTCACAATTCACTGGTGACAGTTTGCCGGTTCAGATGGTAAACTGGTATGATTGTATTGAGTACTGTAATAAGAGGAGTATAAAAGAAGGCTTTGAGCCTTATTATACAATAGACAAAAGTAAAAAAGACCCAAATAATATAAGCGAATATGATAATTTAAAATGGACTGTTACAATCAATAAGGAGGCAAATGGATACCGGCTGCCCACAGAGACCGAATGGGAATATGCAGCAAGCGGAGGTCAGAAGAGTAAGAATTATAAATATAGCGGAAGTAACACCGGAGATGAAGTAGCATGGTATTGGAGAAATGCCGGGGATGAATACTTATCCGGAGACTGGCTCTGGCCTGTCATAGAAGCGAATAACGATAAAGCAAAATCTGCCGGTTCCAAGAAACCAAACGAATTAGGCTTTTACGATATGTCAGGAAATGTAAGGGAATGGTGCTGGGACTGGTATGTTGACCCGAATATCAGCAGCGGCTCTTTCCGTACTTGGAGGGGCGGCGGTTGGATTGGTGACATCACCAGCTGCGAATTTTCTTACCGGGGTAAATTCGAAGCCAATGGCAAAGGGGCCGATCAAGGCTTTCGAGTGTGCCGCAGCGGGTAATCTGAAGCAATATCAGACTTGCCCGCTTTCTATTAATATATGATATAAAAGGCCGAAAAATTTAAACCCTCAATTCATATAAAGCACAAAAAGTATATGCTATACAGTAACAATTTATATTTATAGCTGTTGGTCAACTGTCAGGCCTTTTATATCCTCATCCAGTAAATTTGCCTCATTTGCGGCAATCTTAACCAATCTTAAGAGCTTAGACCAATCCACTTCCCTGGGTTGTTCCGATTCCTCCGGGACAGTGATATCGTTTTTTTTCTTCGCCTTCTTCTTTTCTTCTTTCTTATCCGCTCTTACCGCTTCTTCCTGCTTTTTCTCTTTCTCTTTTATTTCTTCAGCCTTATCCGCATTATCTTCAATTGTTTCATCGATTTCCTCTTTTGCTTCGTTCATTAAACCACCGATTAATTCTTTTCCGGCTGCTTCTATCATCTTTTTTGAATCTTTCTGGGCATCCACAATTGGGTGGACTTTTAAACGTGCAAGCTCGACCGCTCCGATAATCTGATTCTCCATTTTTATGGTATCCCTGTTTTTTTTCACACTCTCCAGCCATGTCAGCTGTAAATCGTGGTAATTAAGGGCTGCCTGCTGATATTCCGTCGCCGGCCCCATATTTTTCAGTCTTTCTTTTTCTTCCTTGGTGAGAACAGCATCCGATATTCCTTTGTCAATGCTTTTCTTTTTTTCCAAAAGTTCCAGGTCTTTTTGTTCCGCACTGTCTTCGGTTATGCCGTAAGTATCTTTTAAAGCTTCTTTTAGTTCATCAATACGTCTTATTTCTCCCAGCATCTGAGAAGCTTCTTTTTCCAAGTCTGCAATTTTACTGCGGCGTTTCTTCAGTCCATCATCAATTTTCTGATCATTCGAAAAAGCATCCGTCAGTATTTTTATAGCATTCTTTTTCATTTTATCCTTTTTAGCAATTAGGTCGTTCGATTGTCCAAGATTTAGATCACCCGCGAAATAACTGCCTCCCCGGTTTTGCTTCTTACCTTTAACATCCTTTTGTTTTTCCTGAGTTTTCTCATTTTCAGTACTTTTATAATAGACACTTTTACGATTATCCTGGTTTCCGATTCTCTCCATCCCATAAACTCCTTTACGCATTAGATTAATTTCCATTAACTACCATTAGTATCGGCATACTTTAACATATCCTTAATCCTGCAGGACAATTTGCACGATAAACCGGCTAAAGAATTTATTATTTATGAAGGAGTCTGGCTTGCCAGACTCAAGCGCTGACGCGCTGTCACGACAGTGACAGCTTCCAAAGGATTTATCCTTTTGCGTGTTCATGTGCATCCTGCCTGGAAGGTATAGGTAAGTTCGGAGAACTCCTATAAATTAAAAAAGTACACCCAAAATCATTACTGACTATGGCGTGTACTTTGAGTTACAGTATATGTTTTAATATCTCGTCTGCCCAAAGCTTACCATGGGCCTTTAGTCCGGATAATGTAAAATGTGCACTGTTTAACATACGGTAATCACCCTGCAGGAGATCACTGTCCGGCCCTTTAAGAACATCCTTTTCATTGCAGCAGAGTAATTGAGCCCTTTTTACCGCAGCCTCCTTACCCCTGTCTGCTTTAGGATGATAAGCCGCACCGGCCACCATCCAGGGAACCTGCCATCCGCTATCCCTTCTTGAACGGTTTATCAAATCAGTTAGTAAATCCCTGTAACGATTCGTATCCGTGGAATTTACCGCATCGGTTTCTCCCTGGTGCCAAAGCACGGCTCTTACTCCGGCCTGGCCGGATTGGCGCAGTGCATTTAACAGCCGCTTATATTTTACCGTATGGTCAGCAAATTCTTCCAGAGCGGCTCCGCCCCAGCCTGTGGCATAAAACCCTACCGGCATGCCTAACTGTCCCGACAGCAGATCTCCTACCGTTGGCCAGATGGAACCGCCATTCCCCATATCAACTTCCGGTCCCGGTTCACAAGGCTGGGGATCCTGACAGGGTTCCCAGCCGTTTAACCTGGGATTAAAGCATACTGCCATATTGCTCTTGGCTTTTGTAAGTGTTTCTCCAAAATTCAGGGAATTGGACTGCCCGCAGGTGATAAAAACTTCGCCAACTCCAATTCTCTCTATTTCCTCTGTTTCTACGATTTCACCGTCTTCATCCATTGCTTCCATGCAGAGGGTAAACCAGTCTCCGGCCGGCAGTGAAATACTTCCGGCAGCCGTTCCCCAGGACAGCTTTAAAGCAGACCATTGGGATACATAATCCGGGCGAATGGCTTTTATACGGATACTTTTCACCGGCCGGGTATATAATACTTCTACCGGAATATGTGCCATGTTCTTCTCATCTCTCTGATAAACAGCAGAATTTAGCGGCTGCGTAATGAAGGTACAGCGTGGTTTCATCCGATTGACTCCTTCTTATTACTACCTGAGGTGATACACCCAAAAAGTGTTACCATAAGGTGATATTTTTTTATTCTAAAACTTTAATCGTATACTGCAAATTCTTTTCCCCATGAGGACGTAAGGGTATTATATAGGGTTTCTCCGAAATTTTATTTCCATCCTGTTCCATTGCAGGCATACCATGCCAGGGTTCCAGACACAGATATGGTGCTTTTTTTATGCCAAAAGTCCAGAGAGCCAGCACCGGAAAACCATCATATTGGAACCGAATTCCCCGCCCGTTCTGTTTATTTTTAAGCATCAAAGAATGGCTGGCAATCCGGTCAATAATCAGCGGTCCTTTCTCAAACATATCATGAGCCAAAGAAATTGTATCTTCTTCGTCCAGTAAGCTAAAATACCACTCCGGTATAATCGGATCATCTCCGGGCGGAAAATAAGCCCCCGCGGTAAGAGATCTGTCAAATATAATCTCATAATCCTCAAAAACTTCCCCGCTAAATACCGGACACTTTACCCCTACATGCCCGCCGATGTTAAAATACATCGTTTCCTCATCTTCATTTACAATTTTATAAGAAGTCGTAAAACCGTTTTGATTCAAAGTATGGGTAACATAAAAGGAAAAACGGTAAGGATATACTTTTCTGGTTTCTATATTATCACGAAGTAAAAAGGTTACAAAATGTTCCCCCGCTTCATATATTTCAAATTCGCTGTTCCGCGCAAAGCCATGCTTTAGCAGGGAATAATTTTCTCCTTTTATCCGGGTTTTTCCATCTTTCAGAGTTCCGATGACCGGAAATAGATGCGGCGACCGGCCGCTCCAAAACCTTTCATCCCCATTCCATAAATGCTCCGTTTTGCTGCCGTCCATATAAGATATTAATTCACCCCCCAGGGTATCGGCTACTCCCCGGGCATCCTCATATTTTAAATCTACCAGCATTAAACTACCCCCGTTATTTAAAGATTATATTCTTTTGCCTTTGCTTCTTTCTCCTTAAGCATCCCGGCAAAATAATCCTTCTTCATTTTACCACTGTTTACCAGATAAATATAGTCATATACATTCGGAAGCTCCTTTAAGCCCAGCAGTTCCTTGGCAAAGGCATGAGCCGCAATTTCACTGCACCTTTGTATCCGTGCTTTCCGTGTAAAGGTAAGCAGTTTCATGGTAACGATTTCCTCCAGCCGGTCCGGAACAAAGTTACTATTGATATATTCCAAATAATGAAAGAATTCATGACCAAGATGTATTTTTAAGGCTTCCTCATAAGTCAGGGCTTTCCTGCCCTCATAACCTGAGTTTTTTGCAAGCTCCCGAATGGACCCTTCATAAATGCAGATTTTTGTATGCTTTTTATCCATTTCAACCTGGGCTCTGTAAGATATACCGTAGGTTTTTTTGCTTTCCCTTATATATTCTATCTCAATTTTATTTTCTTGACATAAATCGAAAATATCTCTTTTTAAATATATCTTTGCCGTTTCTCTTCCGATATCCATGGATTCTTTAATATAGTATGCCAGTTTTTCCTTCGGTATTTTATGATAAAGCAAATCATTGGATATTTCACATAGCGCCAAAACCTCATCTTTTATCATGGTAACCTCTTTTCCTGAGCTGCTCTAGTTCCTTGCTTAGATTCTGTTCATGCACTGCTCTAGTTCCTTGCTCAAAACCCAGTCCATAGACTGCCTTAATTTCTTACTAAAAATCCTGTTTATGGACTACTATATCTGCCCTACATTCAATATATTTTATTTATAAGCAACTGCAATTATCTCTTCCTGGTCTGTCAGGGCTTCTGTTTCCACTTCTAATATGGAATACAGCTGATCGGCGGTCTGCATACCTGTCAAATCCAGCATTTTTTCCCGGTAAAAAACAAATACCTTGGGAATGGTGGCATTGGCATCCGAATAAATGGTGTTTTCATCTAAGAACCGCTTAAATTCCGTTGTACGGTTCCCTTTCACAAATTTGATAGAGAATGCTTTTTCCTTCTTAAGACGGACAACACCTTCCCTGTCAATGACACAGAGGCTTTCTTTTTTAGCAGAGAATAATCCTAATATCTTTTTCTTTGTTACCGATTTGTATACATTCCACCGTCCGGTTTCAAATAGGTAGGAAGTCTCCACCGGCTGTGCTCCCAAAGCTTCCGCAGAAATAGCCTGTAACTGCTCCTTGCTGAGGCTGGAAGAGTTTAAATCTTTCTGTCTTAACTCCGTGGCACCGGTAGCGATTGCACGTAATATATTTTTCTGGGAATCGATCTCTATGGAAACATCCACCGTATCCTCTTTAGCTCCGGACTGGACAATCTTCTCGATGATATCCATTCTGATTTTTTTAATATCTTCATCCGTAGGGTTCACAATGGTTCTTTCAAACTGCTCTCTTACCATGGCAAGGGCAACTCCGATGGTAGAGATATAAGGGGCGTTCTTAGCCAGCTTCCATTTAAATCCCATGTGTTCTGCCAGGGCATTTACCACGACCGCACCGCTGCCGCCGCCGCCTACCAGGGTAATGAATTTCCGATCCAGTTCATATTCGGATATTAAATCATTAATTACTGTCTCCAGTTTTTTCAGGGCCAGTTTCATTACCTGTCCGGCCGCTTCCTCTGCAGAAACCCCCAGGTAATCTCCAAGAATCTTCCAGGAGGCTTTTGTACTGTTTAAATTACCCTGTGCATAATCCCCTTCCGGAATATAGCCTAACAAATTGGCAGCACCGGCAAGGGTATAGGAGTACTCGCTGCCCTCCTGGGTTCGTACTAAAACATACTCCGAAGGATCGTCCTGGCGGGGGCTGACAAATTTAACTTCACCTCCGGTTATGGTTCCCTCCTCCTGGAAACACTCGTACTCTACACCGGCAATGTGGGCACTTCTGGGTCCGATATCTACAATTTTTTTATCCTTTACCCGTACCATGCTGCCTCCGGCAACCCCTAAAGTCCTGACATCCAACGACTGCAGATAGGTCTTGTGTCCTCCAACCTGGGCATATTTAATCATTACCTTTCCGTTTTTGATTACGGAAATATCTACGCTGGTACCGCCTACTTCAAAGAAAATACCATCCGATATTTTTTCATACATAAGAGCGCCGGCTACACCCGCAGCCAGACCGGATAACATGGTAAGTATCGGTCTTTTCCGCACCTCATTAATACTCATAACGCCGCCGTCACAGCGCATAATCATTAAATTGGATTTGATTTTCATATCCAAAACTGCCTGCTCCGTCATATTAGCCGTCTCCATCATTTTCGGTATAAGACTGGCATTTACCACGGCAGTTCTGGTTCTCATCTTTAATCCGTACAGCTGGGATATTTCGTGTCCCCCGGTATAGAACAAGTTCTTCTCCCCTGCCTTTTTCATGACCTTTAATTCATCCTCCGGGTCATCCACGCTGTAAGCCGCGGAGGCCACCATAACTTCCGCTTTTTTTTGAAGCAGCTCATTTATGGCAGTTTCAATGGACTGATCATTTAATTCCCGGGTATCAATAAAAGTATGACTGGAATGCAGATACTTGCCCGGAGCCAGTTCTATATCTTCAACATTGGTTTCATTTTTGGCACTTCTGGCATCCATACCGGTACCCATTCCGATAACACCTACCGCTGCCACGTCCCCTTCCAAAAGGGCGTTGGTGGCCTGGGTAGTTCCATGGGCAATAAAGACCACATCATCCGGGGAAACACCGTTTTCCTCCATAAGCTCGGAGATTATTTTAACTATACCGATTGCAACACCCTCTTTATGGGTGGTGGGTATTTTTCGTTTGGCCATTACTTCATAGGTATCATTATCAATAAGCACTGCGTCTGTAAAGGTTCCGCCGACATCAATACCGATTCTAACTTTTTTTCTCATGTTCTGCACCTCTTATATTCGTCTATATTTGTCTTGATTGGTTA
>JAEZSL010000119.1 GCA_023443925.1 Bacillota bacterium
GTTGGGGCACGGTTTAACATAACCGGATGTTCTCTGATTACCTCTTCCAGTACATCCCATACTTCAGACTGAAGTCTTTCTACCATTTTTTTAGCTGATTTTATATTATGAGCAGTTCCTCTGGCAACTAATTCTTTCATAACGAAGGGTTTGAATAACTCGATTGCCATTTCTTTCGGGAGACCACACTGATATATCTTTAATTCTGGTCCTACTACGATAACGGAACGTCCGGAATAGTCAACACGTTTTCCAAGCAGGTTCTGACGGAAACGTCCCTGTTTACCCTTTAACATATCGGATAAGGATTTTAATGCACGGTTTCCGGGTCCGGTAACCGGCCTTCCTCTTCTTCCGTTATCAATAAGGGCATCCACTGCTTCCTGGAGCATTCTCTTTTCATTACGCACAATAATATCCGGTGCACCAAGTTCCAAAAGTCTCTTTAAACGGTTATTACGGTTAATGATTCTTCTGTATAAATCATTCATATCAGAAGTTGCAAAACGACCACCGTCTAATTGAACCATTGGTCTTAAATCCGGAGGAATAACCGGCACTACGGATAAAATCATCCAGTCCGGACGGTTACCGGATTCCCTGAACGCTTCTACCACTTCCAGTCTTTTAATAATTCTTGCTCTCTTCTGACCGGTAGAATCCCGTAAACCTTTTTTTAAATCTGCAGACTCTGCCTCTAAATTTATAGCAACTAAAAGCTCCTGAATTGCTTCGGCACCCATTCCTACTCGGAATTTGTTGCCGTATTTTTCATAAGCTTCTCTGAATTCTTTTTCATTTAATACCTGTTTATACTGTAAATCCGTGCTGCCTTTATCCAATACGATATAGGCTGCAAAATAAAGTACCTTTTCCAGGGTTCTCGGAGATAAATCCAGGATTAGACCCATACGGCTTGGTATTCCTTTAAAATACCAGATATGGGATACTGGTGCGGCGAGTTCAATATGACCCATACGTTCTCTGCGGACACTGGCTTTTGTTACTTCAACACCACAGCGGTCACATACTACGCCTTTATATCTGATTTTTTTATATTTACCGCAATGACACTCCCAATCTTTGCTTGGTCCGAATATCTTCTCACAGAATAAACCATCTTTTTCCGGTTTAAGAGTTCTGTAGTTTATGGTCTCGGGTTTTTTTACTTCACCTCTGGACCATTCTCTGATTTTCTCAGGAGAAGCTAAGCCAATTTTAATTGCGTCATAGGTAATTTCCCCGGTACTTACATTATTTACTACTTCTGGCATCATCTGGCACTCCCTTTCATAGTAACGGATCAATGTGTAATCCGCTTTTTTACGATAGACATCAATAATATCGGATGTCTGGTATCCCGACGGAACCAGGATACATGCCCAAATCCCGCATACATCCTGATTCCGCAGGTTAAAAATTAATCTTCAAGGTCATCATCATCCACATCATTGAGTTCAGCCGAATCTTCATCAAAGGAGTCAAAGAAACTCTCTTCTTCCTCTGCAGTTGTTTCACGATATCCGGCTTCGGTGTAATCTTCGTCATATCTGAAGTTATTGTCACCCTCAATTAAAGGTGTTAAGTCTCCATCGCCATAATCTATATTTTCTGTCATCTTAACTTCATGACCGTTTTCATCCAATACAATCACATCAAGTGCCAGAGATTGTAATTCCTTAAGGAGTACCTTAAAGGATTCCGGAATACCCGGCTCAGAAATGTTTTCACCTTTTATAATTGCCTCATAAGTCTTAACACGGCCGGTAACATCATCGGATTTTACGGTTAAGATTTCCTGGAGGGTATATGCGGCACCGTATGCTTCCAGTGCCCAAACTTCCATCTCACCGAATCTCTGACCGCCGAACTGTGCTTTACCGCCGAGAGGCTGCTGTGTAACTAAGGAGTAAGGACCGGTGGAACGTGCATGAATCTTATCATCTACCAAATGGTGAAGCTTTAAGTAGTGCATGAAACCTACCGTTACGGCACCATCAAAGAATTCTCCGGTTCGTCCGTCACGAAGTCTCACCTTACCGTCACGATTAATCGGAACACCCTTCCACTCTTCTCTGTATTCTTTATTATTTTTTAAGAAATCAAGTAATCCCGGATCCAGTATATCTTTATATTTATCCTCAAAAGAATCAATATCTGTGTTAACGTAATCATTAGCCAGTTCCAGAGTATCCATAATATCAAACTCGTTGGCACCGTCAAATACCGGAGTTGCCGCTTTTACACCAAGTGCTTTGGCAGCAAGACTTAAATGGATTTCAAGCACCTGTCCGATATTCATACGGGAAGGCACACCCAGAGGATTTAATACAATATCCAAAGGTCTTCCGTTTGGCAGGAAGGGCATATCTTCCGCCGGCAGTACGCGGGAAACAACACCCTTGTTACCGTGGCGGCCGGCCATCTTATCGCCAACCTGAATCTTTCTTTTCTGAGCGATATAAACACGAACCGTCTGGTTTACACCAGGTGATAATTCATCACCGTTTTCTCTGGTAAATACTTTCGCGTCAACAATAATACCATATTCACCGTGAGGAACTCTTAAAGAAGTATCCCTTACTTCTCTTGCCTTTTCACCGAAAATAGCACGAAGCAGTCTTTCTTCTGCCGTCAGTTCAGTTTCTCCCTTCGGAGTTACTTTACCGACTAAGATATCTCCGGCACGTACTTCCGCACCAATTCGGATAATACCTCTTTCATCCAGATCCTTAAGGGCATCATCACCGACACCGGGAACATCTCTTGTAATTTCTTCCGGTCCCAGTTTGGTATCTCTGGACTCTGCTTCATATTCTTCAATATGAACAGAAGTATAGACATCCTCTTGTACCAGTCTTTCGCTTAATAAAACAGCATCTTCGTAATTGTAACCTTCCCAGGTCATAAATCCGATAAGAGGATTTTTACCAAGGGCTAATTCGCCCTGAGAGGTAGACGGACCGTCAGCAATTACCTGGCCGGCTTCCACTCTGTCACCTTTCATTACGATAGGCCTCTGGTTAATACAGGTACCCTGATTACTTCTAGCGAATTTTAATAATTTATATGCGATTTTTGTGCCATCATCATTTTTAATGGTAATTTCCTTTGAAGTGGAGCGTTCCACTACACCGGCTTTTTTGGATACGACACATACACCAGAGTCAACGGCGGCGGTTAATTCAATACCCGTCCCGACTACGGGAGATTCCGTTATTAATAGAGGCACGGCCTGACGCTGCATGTTAGAACCCATGAGGGCACGGTTCGCATCGTCATTTTCAAGGAAAGGAATCATGGCGGTAGCTACGGAGAATACCATCTTCGGGGATACGTCCATCATATCAATCTTGGATTTCTCAAATTCGGAGAACTCTTCCTTATAACGGCCGGATATGTTAGTTCCTATAAAATAACCGCTATCATCCAATGGCTCATTGGCCTGGGCAACAATATACTTATCTTCTTCATCTGCAGTCAGATATACCACTTCGTCCGTAACCCTCGGATTCAGCGGGTCGGACTTATCTACTTTACGGTATGGAGCTTCAATAAAACCGTATTCATTAATAATAGCATAGGATGCCAAGGAGTTTATCAGACCGATGTTGGGACCTTCGGGCGTCTCAATAGGGCACATTCTGCCGTAATGGGTATAGTGAACGTCACGTACCTCGAAGCCTGCACGGTCACGGGACAAACCGCCCGGTCCCAGGGCAGACAGACGCCTCTTGTGGGTAAGTTCACCTAAGGGGTTATGCTGATCCATAAACTGTGACAGCTGGGAACTTCCGAAGAATTCCTTCACCGCTGCAGTTACGGGTTTAATATTAATCAGGGATTGAGGACTTACACCTTCCAGATCCTGAGTAGTCATTCTTTCTCTTACTACACGTTCCATTCTGGAAAGTCCGATTCTATACTGGTTCTGCAGCAATTCACCCACAGCCCTGATTCTTCTGTTACCTAAATGGTCTATATCATCTGCATTACCAATACCATATTCTAAATGAATATTGTAATTGATGGATGCAATTATGTCTTCTTTCGTTATATGTTTCGGTATCAATTCACTGATATTTTTCTTAATCGCTGTCTTGATATCTTCTATATTTTTGTTTTCGTCCAGGATGCTTTTTAATACCGGATAATAAACTTCTTCCGTAACACCCAGTTCTTCCTTGTTAGCATCTACATAATAAGCCAGGTCTACCATTAAATTTGATAAAACTTTTACATTACGTTCTTCCGCTTGTACCACAATAGAACGTACTGCGGTATTCTGAATCTCAACTGCGAGCTGTTCCGTAATAACGGTACCGGCTTCTGCAATGATTTCTCCGGTTTCTTTATTCACTACGTCTTCGGCAAGAGTAAAACCGACTACACGATTTTTAAAAGCCAGTTTTTTATTGAATTTAAATCTTCCCACCTTGGCAAGATCATATCTTCTCGGATCAAAAAACATACTGTTTATAAGTGATTCCGCACTTTCTACGGAAAGCGGCTCACCCGGACGTAATTTTTTGTATAACTCAAGTAAACCATCCTGATAATTATCAGATGGATCTTTTGTTATACTTGCTGTAATTTTCGGTTCTTCACCGAATAATTCCTGTATCTCAACATTGCTTCCGATGCCCAGTGCACGAATCAGAACGGTAATGGGTACCTTTCTGTTACGGTCTACACGCACATAGAAAATATCATTGGAATCCGTTTCATACTCCAGCCACGCACCGCGGTTGGGTATTACAGTTGAAGAATACAGTCTTTTACCGATTTTGTCGTGTCCAATTGCAAAATAGATACCGGGGGAACGTACTAACTGGCTTACGATAACTCTTTCGGCACCGTTAATAACGAAAGTTCCAGTCTCCGTCATTAATGGTAAATCGCCCATAAAAATATCGTGTTCATTGATTTCATCGTTCTCTTTGTTGTGAAGTCTGACTTTTACTTTAAGAGGAGCTGCATAGGTTGCATCTCTTTCCTTACACTCTTCAATTGAATATTTCACATCATCTTCACACAGCACGAAATCCACAAACTCTAAGCTCAAGTGTCCACTGTAATCTTCGATTGGAGAAATGTCCTCAAATACTTCTTTCAGCCCTTCATCTAAAAACCACTGATATGAGTTTTTCTGAACTTCAATAAGATTTGGCATTTCCAATACTTCTTTTTGCCTTGAGTAGCTCATTCTTACGCCGTTACCAACTTTGATTGGACGTATCCTGTTTTTATCCATTGACGTTTTCACCCCTTGAAATTTTATTTACATAAGACCTTTGTCAAATCTTGTTTAAAACAAAAGCCGTTGTCTGATATCCATTAATATTTCCAGGAAACTGCCCATTTTTTGCTTCCGGTTAACTTATTCAGAAATATTATAGAATAATTTTGTGAAAATACTTTTCATTTTATCTTAGATGTGCTATAATGTATTTTAAAGGCATACTACAGCACAATAGTGCATCATTCATATTATCACAAGGTTTTCAAGATGTCAACATATTTTTGTTGACTTTTTCTATTTCCGCTTAAAGTTAAGCAAATTATCCCTTAATTATATTGTATACCCAAAAATATCCGGTCTATACCGGGACCCCTTGCTTTTGTTGAAATATCAAGAAGCACTGACGTGGGTTCACTTTGGTGATGTATTAATTATATAACAACAAAAAAGTCTGTCCCAAAAGTTACCAGGGACAGACTTTCTTAAAGTAAAGGAATTACTTAATTGTAACTTTAGCGCCTTCTGCTTCAAGTTTTGCTTTGATGTCAGCGGATTCATCTTTAGAAGCTGCTTCTTTCAGAGTCTTAGGTGCTCCGTCAACAAGATCTTTTGCTTCTTTTAAGCCTAAGCCGGTGATTTCACGAACAACTTTGATAACCTTAACTTTGTTAGGACCAACTTCAGTTAATTCTACATCAAATTCAGTTTTTTCTTCTTCAGCTGCTGCACCTGCTGCAGGACCTGCTACTACTACACCTGCTGCTGCAGAAACACCAAATTCTTCTTCACATGCTTTTACTAAATCATTTAATTCTAATACTGTTAAGCTCTTAATAGCTTCAATAAATTCCTGAGTTGTCATTATTAAATACCTCCGTTTATATTTTTTACTGTTATCGTTATATTCCGTAACAAAATTAGGTTGCTCCTTATGCTACTCCCTCTTGTTTTTCAGCGATCTGCTTAAGAACACGGGCAAAGTTGGTAATAGGAGACTGTAAACTTCCAAGTAATTTGGAAATAAGTACTTCTCTTGAAGGGATTGTTGCAATAACCTGGATACCACTTTCATCGTAATAGGTTCCGTCAACAACACCAGCTTTGAACTCTAACTTAGGAGAAGTTTTGATTGCATCATTAATGATTCTTGCAGGAGCAGTTGCATCTTCAATACCAAATGCTACGGCAGTAGGTCCTTCCAAATGCTTATATAATGCTTCATATACAGTTCCTTCAAACGCACGTTTTAACAGTGTGTTCTTGTAAACCTTATATACAACACCTGCTTCTCTTAACTGCTTACGAAGTTTTGTATCTTCTTCTACAGTAAGTCCGCGGTAGTCTACAGCTATGATTGCTTTTGAACTGTTTACATAACCTTTGATCTCGTCAATGATCGGTTGTTTTAATTCTACTTTAGCCATTCTAGTACACCTCCTTATAGATTTTACATAAACACGGCAAGCGCATTATGCTTAAATAAGCTTATCTGTCTGCTTCACTGCTTGGTTTTTATCTCATAGGACGAACTTTCCTGGAGATTAAAAAATCCCTTACTGCCAGGCAGTAAGGGATTACATAAGTCATCTAAAGATTCTTATCCCTCGGTAGGCGTTTTAACCTTATGCCTTACGGCACCTACTGTCTTCGGCAGTTATTGCATTCAAAAGTATAACATTAATCTATTATAGTGTCAACCATAAATTGAAACTTTCTGCAAAATTACTGGCTTAATTTAGCTGTGTTTAATTTAACGCCAGGTCCCATTGTAGAAGCTAAAGTTACGCTTCTGAGATACTGTCCTTTTGCAGCTGAAGGTTTTGCTTTATTGATTGCACCGATCAGCGTATGGAAGTTGTCCGCTAATTGCTCCTCGCTAAAAGAAGCTTTTCCCAACGGCACGTGAATAATATTTGTTTTGTCTAATCTGTACTCGATCTTACCTGCTTTGATATCGTTAATAGCTTTTGTTACATCCATGGTAACAGTACCGGCTTTGGGGTTTGGCATTAAGCCCTTGGGTCCAAGTACACGTCCTAAACGACCTACAACACCCATCATATCAGGAGTAGCAACTACAACGTCGAAATCCAGCCAGCCTTCGTTCTGGATCTTAGGTACTAATTCATCACCGCCAAAGTAATCTGCTCCGGCTGCTTCTGCTTCGGTAAGTTTATCACCTTTGGCAAATACAAGCACTTTAACAGTTTTACCAGTTCCGTGAGGCAGTACAACCGCACCACGAACCTGCTGGTCAGCATGACGTCCGTCTACACCAAGTCTGATGTGAGCTTCTACTGTTTCATCAAATTTTGCAATTGCTGATTTTTTAACTAAACCAATGGCATCTGCTGCATCATATAACGTAGCTCTGTCGATAAGCTTGGCAGCTTCAGCGTATTTTTTTCCTCTTTTCATTCCATTAACCTCCTAGTGGTAGTATCGGGAGTATTCATAAACTACGTTTATGCTTAAAAATTGCCTGTGCAATTTTTCATGGCTGTTCAAATCATTGTTGTACAGCCATTGGCTGCTTTTGCAGCCATTACCCTCCCACAGTATTACGATTTCTTAGTCAACTACAGTGATTCCCATACTTCTTGCTGTACCGGAAATCATACTGATTGCTGAATCAATATTTGCCGCATTTAAATCAGGCATCTTAAGTTCTGCTATTTTTTGAACTTCTGCTTTTGTAATGGTAGCAACTTTAGTCTTATTTGGTGTAGCGGAACCGGATTTCAGATTACATGCTTTCTTTAAAAGAACTGCAGCCGGCGGAGTTTTTGTGATGAAGCTGAAGCTTCTGTCCTGATATACGGTGATTACAACCGGTATAATCATTCCTTCCTGATCTGCTGTTCTTGCGTTAAATTCTTTTGTGAACTGTACAATGTTAACACCATGCTGACCGAGTGCAGGTCCAACTGGCGGAGCCGGTGTAGCCTTTGCAGCAGGGATTTGTAATTTGATATATCCTGTAACTTTCTTTGCCATTATAGCGTACCTCCTAAAATTGTGGTCTTATCGGGATTGCCCTCCCACCATCCGGATTCACTTTAAGCAACGGAAAAATTCGTATCCGGATGTTTTTATTGTTTACATTCCAGCAACCTTTTGGTTACTACATCTTCCTAATATCCGTGAAACTTATTTCGACAGGAGTTTCACGTCCAAACATATCGACACTGATTGTAACGATTTGTTTATGGGTATTAATCTGTTTGATGATTCCTGTTGTATTCTCCCACACACCGGAGATAACTTCAACCGCATCACCTAATTCAAATTCAATCACAACATCGTCTTTTTTAATTCCCATTGACTTCATCTCTAAATCAGTTAAGGGAACCGGTTTGGATCCGGGACCGACAAAGCCTGTAACGCCTCTCGTATTACTAACTACGTACCAAGTATCATCGTTCATTTCCATGTTAAGTAAAACATATCCAGGGAACATCTTCTTCTGAACTTTTTTCTTAACGCCGTTCTTAACTTCAACAACATCCTGAAGGGGAACGGAAACCTCTAAGATCTGATCTTGAAGTTTTCTGTTTTCAATTGTTTTCTCAATGTTGGCTTTTACCTTATTCTCATATCCTGAGTAAGTATGAACAACGTACCAATTCGTCTTTGACATATATAATCACCTGTATCCTATTTAATAAGAACGTCTATACCATATTTGATACCCAAATCCAGTATAGAGATAATTACACCTAAAATAACGGATACTACAATGACTGCCAGTGACTGCTTTGCCAGTGATTCCTTATCAGGCCATACTATTTTGTTGAATTCGGCTTTCAGGCCCTTGAACCAACTTTTTTTTGGGGCTTTCTCTGGAGTATTAGCAGTTTCTCCCATGTTTTCACTTTCCTTTCTTAACAATGCAGTTATAAAGTAATTTAAACAATACGTT
The DNA here is from genome assembly GCA_023443925.1 of Bacillota bacterium. The sequence goes on from JAEZSL010000119.1 coordinate 9,165, forward strand.
TCCGTATGGAAATTTCTTATATATAATACCTTTATATAACACTCTGCCTGTATAGAAGATTAGACATATTATTTTGTTTCTTTGTGTAATGTGTGTGACTTACAGAATTTGCAGTACTTCTTAGTTTCCATTCTGTCTGGATGTGTTTTCTTTTCCTTTGTCATGTTATAATTACGTTGTTTACAATCTGTACATGCCAATGTGATCTTTACGCGCACAACTTCCACCTCCGCTTAAATTTTTAAATTATGTGACCTTCGTTTTTAAATTTGATATCAGAATAGATCCAAACTTAAGTAAAACCTCCGGTACACAGGTTTTTAGGCATAAAAAAAAGACCTCTTCCATCGCTAGTCTAATATAACATACTCTGTCACGTACGTCAATATTTTTTTTAAAATGCTCTATTATTATAATATATGTTTATATAAAAAACAAGAATAATATCATTTGGGCTGAATATAAATATTAATTGGACCGAATACAAATATCAAATAGGTTGAATTCAAATATCATACGACTGAATTCAAATATCAATCGAAGTGGATTTAAATATCATACTAACTGGATTCAAATATCATACGGACTGAATTCAAATATCAATCGAACTGCATTTCATATATTCAATCGAATTGGATTCAAATATCATACGGGCTGAATCCAAATATCATACGGACCGAATTCAAATGTCAATCGAACTGCATTCAAATATCAATCGAGCTTCATCCAAATATCAATCGAGCTTCATCCAAATATCAATCGAACTTCATTCAAATATCAAATATTAGAAAGACCGGTTACAATATATATTTTAGAGAAATCCGGACTCCGCTGCCGGTTTAATTATTTACGGGCTTACTTTATACACCGTAAATAATTAACCGCTGCTGAAACCGGATTCCTTTAGCAGTCCTGATTCAGATTTTTCACGGATGCCCCTTTTACCAGCTGTACTTTTAAATAGATATTATCCAATGAAGTAGTCATTGGGCTTTCGATTAAATTAATCAGCTGTTTTGCCGCTTCCGATCCAATCTTATCCGTATCCTGCTTAATGGTGGTGAGTTTGGGTTCCAGAGCCTGAGCCACCGAGATACCGTCATAGCCTGCCAGGGAGATGTCATCCGGTATTTTAAGTCCCAGTCTCCTCAAGGTATTCATAACACCTAATGCCGCATAATCATCCGATGCAATGATGCAGGTAGGCGCATCCGGCAGCTTTAGTAATCGCATAGCCAGTTCCTCGGAGGATTCCGCACTCCGGTAGATCCCTTCTACAAAATATTCGTCCGGTACCCTGATACCGTTTTCTTTTAGCACATTATTGAAACTAACCAGCCGGTTGTGGGTAACCGATGACTTCGTGCCGTGGATATAAGCAATCTTTGTATGGCCCTGATCAATGATGTACTGGGTCAGCTGCCTCATTCCGTCGGCATTATCAGACAGAACCGATATTGCCTCGTTAAATGCATGGTCAATGGTTACAACCGGGTAATCGCTGTTAACTAACTCCAGAACTTCCGGTTCCGTAAAATCCGCGCAGGCAATAAATACACCGTCAAAATTCCGGTAACGGCAATGATCTAAATAAGTCATTTTACGGTTACCAATATTATGCTCGATGAATGTAATGTCATATCCGCGCTTTGCGGCCTTTTCTTTAAAGGACGCAAGAATATGGGCAAAATACTCATTCCGCAGTCCATGATTTGCCATAGTAGAAAACAATACTCCAATATTATATGTTTTCTTCATTTTTAAAGCCCTGGCATTGGCGTCCGGAAAATAGCCCGCCTCGTTGGCTGCTTTTAATATCATTTCCCTGGTTTCTTCGCTGATATCCTGATAACCGTTTAAAGCCTTACTGACAGTTGATATTGACACACCGCATTTTAAGGAAAGGTCTTTCATTGTCGCCACTTTTTTCACCACCATTTTTCCCCTATGAATTGAATATTTTCTTTTGCACCTTTAACATCCAGACTCCAAGCAGTCCAATCAGGAGTCCGGTTACTGTTCCTGCAATCAGCAGTACCGGCAGATAATATTTCAGGCTCTCCGTTCTCAGGACAATGGACGCTACCGCAATCTGTCCGATATTATGGGTGATGCCTCCGGCAATACTGACTCCGACCATACTGAAGGACTTGACTTTCTTTAACAGGCACATAACCAGCCAGCTGAGTAATCCGCCGGCTAAGCTGTATAAAATACTGAACATATTGCCGAAAGTAAATCCAACCAGTACGATCCGGATGCAGGATATTACAAATGCCTCTTTTACCCCCATGGCATATAAAGCCGTGAGGACCACTATGTTGGCCAATCCAAGCTTAATACCGGGAATTCCTATAGTTATGGGAAATAACACTTCCACATAACTAAATACGAAAGCCAGGGCTACAAACATACCATAAAATGCTACCCTTTTTGATTTAGAATTCCTCATTTCTGTTACTTCCTTTCTTCCGTAAACTCCCTTTTACCCCATTGACCATTTATAAATAATTTATGCACTGACAGATTCTTCTCTGAGTTCTGACAGAATAACCTTGGTAGGACATTTTGCGGCACACTTGCCGCAGTTGGTGCACTTGCTGTAATCTATACGGGCAAGATTGTCTTCCACCTTAACCGCATCAAATTCACAGACTTTCACACACATCATGCAGCCGATACAGCCAATGCTGCAGGCAGCCTTAACATCCTTTCCTTTGTCCTTTGAATTACAGCGTACAAAATGACCCGTTTCATATGGCACCAGCTCAATTAAATTATTGGGACATTCCTTTACACATAAACCGCAGGAGGTACATTTTTCTTTATCCACCACAGCGATACCGTCTACTACATGGATTGCATCAAACTGGCATACCTTTACGCAGGAGCCAAAACCGGTACATCCGTAGCCGCATTGCTTTGGTCCCCTTCCGGGGGTGAAGGCAGCCTTTTTACAATCCTGAATGCCGTAATAATTATATTTTACTTTTGTCTTATCACAGGTACCCGCACATTTTACAAAAGCCACCTGTTTTTCTTTTTCTTCAACCTGGGTTCCCATAACTTCGGCAATCTCACTGTGTATCTTGCTGTTTGCTACGGGGCATGCATTACAGGGTGCAGTTCCTGCCGCAATTGCCTGTGCCAGGCCGTCACAACCCGGATAACCGCAGGCTCCGCAGTTATTACCGGGCAGAAGATCTCTTACTGCCTGTTCCTTATCATCCACTTCAACTTCCAGTTTTTTAGCGGCTACACCCAAAAATATTCCGATTAGGATTCCGGTAGCGCTGATTAATAAGGTAGCTATACCCACACCGGCAAAACTCATGGCCAGAATAGGAAAACTATTAAAAATAATATTCTGCAATAATATCGTATTCATTTTCTACCTCCCTATAATAAACCGGAGAATCCGAAGAATGCAATAGCCATCAGGCCTGAAGTAATTAATACAATAGGCATTCCCTGAAAGGATTTGGTTATGTCATTGTGTTCGATTCTTTCACGTATTCCTGCCAGAAGGATTATGGCAATCAGATAGCCGACTGCGGTACCGATTCCATTTACCACACTGGTAACAAAACCATAATCCTTTTTGACATTAATAAGTGCTACGCCTAATACGGCACAGTTTGTTGTGATAAGGGCCAGATAAACACCGAGTGCATTATAAAGCGCAGGGCTGTATTTCTTGATGACCATTTCCACAAATTGAACAAGAGCGGCAATAACTAAAATAAATACAATGGTCTGTAAATACTCAAGCCCGCTGGGTATTAAAATAAGACGGTAAATGATGCTGGTACAGATGGATGCAATCGTAGTAACAAAGATAACTGCAAGTCCCATACCCATGGCAGTATTTACCTTTCTGGATACACCGACAAAGGAACATAAGCCCAGGAACTGACTTAGTACGACATTGCTGACAAGAGCGGATCCTATAAATATCAGTAATAATTCTCCCATCTAAATCCTTCCTCCTTATTTCTCTGTTGATTTATTTATTTTTTCAATCTCGATCTTCTCATGGTTAACCATGCAGGATGTTCCGCTGCAGGCCTGGCAGTTTCCTCCGCAGGCAAGACTCGATGTCTGTACGGAACCGTTGGTAGCAGATTTCAGTTTAAATTTATTCTGCAGGGCAGTCAATATGGCAAGCACAAAAAATGCCCCCGGAGCCAAAATAAATATAACCGCCGGTTCAAAAGACTTTGGCATCACTTGAAGGTTAAAAATCGTACCATTGCCAAGTAATTCACGGAATATTCCAATAAACAATAAACCTACCGTAAAGCCAAGGCCCATTCCTATACCGTCCATAACCGATAATCCTACGGAATGCTTGTTGGCATAGGCCTCCGCTCTTCCCAGAATAATACAGTTAACAACAATAAGCGGTATATAAATACCTAAGGAATCGTAAACAGCCGGAACAAAGCCCTGCAGTAAAAACTGAACAATCGTAACAAAGGAAGCAACGATAACAATATAAGACGGCATTCTTACTTTATCCGGTATAATATTTCTAAGTAAAGAGATTAATAAGTTTGACATAACCAATACTGCAGTTGAAGATAATCCCATGCCGATGGCATTGCTTGCGGAAGTTGTAACAGCCAGAGTAGGGCATAAACCAAGCATTAAGATAAAGGTGGGATTTTCTTTGATCAGCCCGTTTATAAGCGGTTCCATATAATTGACTTGATTGGGTTTCTCATTCCTGTTTGTATTCTCACTTTTCTGGCTCATCCTATTCTCCTCCCTGATTATTTCCAGCGCCTGCAAGATCCGTAAGGAAGCATAGTCCGGCATTTGCAGCATCTACCACCGCTCTTGTGGTAATGGTTGCACCGCTTAATGCGTCTATCTCACTTTCATCCTGGGCACCTGTTTTGGTATAGTAAAATTCTGTTACATTTTTATCGGTAAATTGACTCTTAAATTCTTTTCCGCCTGCTTTCGCTCCAAGACCCGCTGTCTCATTCATGGATAGAATCTCAATTCCTCTTACCGCGCCATCTAAGGAATAGCCAAGGGATAAGGTTATAGCCCCGCCGTAACCCTCCTGGGTGGTGACAACCACTACATAACCAAGTATATTACCGGCTTCGTCTGCTGCAGATAAAGCCTCATCCACGGTTATATTGGTAATTCCCTTTGATTCAAAGAGTGCGGGAGACTCCCCGATTAACTGGGTCAAAGAATCTTCAGCCACAAAATCCGCTGCATCGGAATAAACAGTTCGATAAGCATTCATTTTGGCTTGAAGGTTCTGGGCTTCTATAGCGGGTAACGTAACTTCATGAACAAATCCCAGCGCAAAACCTGCAATCAAAGTAATAATAAATAAAATTAATGCATCCTTTAGAATGGTTCCGCTTTTCTCTTTTTTTACAGTATCACTCATTGGCTTTTGCCTCCTTCCCAAACATAGCAGGAAGTGTAAACTTCTCAATCAATGGCACCAGCATATTACAGAATATAATGGCAAAGGAGACGCCTTCCGGAGATGCTCCGAATATACGAAACAGCCCGGTCATAATTCCAAGCAAAATACCATAGGCAATATGCCCTCTTCTTGTAATAGGGCTGGTGGAATAATCAGTAGCCATAAAAAAGGCGCCCAGCATGAGTCCGCCGCCGAAAATGTGCCCGATAAGGAAATTCGGGTCAAAGCCTCTGCCACCGAATAAGA
>JAEZSL010000305.1 GCA_023443925.1 Bacillota bacterium
CTTCCTGAAATAAAAGACGATGAGATCCTGGTAAAAGTCATCAGCGACAGTATCTGTATGTCTACTTATAAGCTGGTAAAACAGGGGAAGAAGCATAAAAGAGCTCCCCAAAACATTGATACCAATCCAATTATAATAGGTCATGAATTTGCAGGAGATATTGTAAAGGTTGGTGCGAAATGGGAAAGCCAGTTTAAACCCGGACAAAAATTTGCCTTGCAGCCGGCGCTTAATTACAAGGGCAGCTTAGCGTCCCCGGGTTATTCCTATGAGTATTTCGGCGGAGCCTGCACCTACTGCATTATACCTCAGGAGGTAATGGAACTTGGATGCCTGCTGAATTATGATGGGGAAAGCTATTTCCAGGCATCACTGGGTGAACCCATGAGTTGTATTATCGGCGGTTACCATGCTAATTACCATACCAATAAGCAGAATTATGACCACGCCATGGGTACAAAGGCGGAGGGCAATATCCTGATTATGGGAGGCTGCGGTCCCATGGGCCTTGGAGCAGTAAGCTACGGCCTGTATATTGAAAATAAACCGAAACGCATTATAGTCACCGATATCAGTGATGACAGAATAAAAAGAGCAAGGGAAGTAATCTCCGAAGAAATGGCAGCCGAACGAGGAATTGAACTGATTTATGCCAATACTGCCGCCATGGAGAATCCTGTGGAAGCACTGATGGAATTAACCGAAGGACACGGCTATGATGATGTCTTTGTCTATGTCCCAATAAAACAGGTAGCAGAAATGGGAGACGCCCTGTTAGCATTTGACGGCTGTATGAATTTCTTTGCCGGCCCCACAGATAACCAGTTTAAAGCAGAAATCAACCTGTATAATACCCATTATACCAGTACCCATCTGCTTGGAACCACCGGTGGTAATACGGACGATCTGGTAGAAGCGATTGAGTTATCTTCCAAAGGAAGTATTGAACCGGCAGTTATGGTTACCCATGTTGGCGGTATCGACAGTATAGCGGAGGCAACCAGGAATCTGCCGGATATACCGGGCGGAAAGAAACTGACTTATACCCAGTTTAACATGCCTCTTACTGCTTTAGAGGATTTTGAAGAACTGGGCAAGACAGAACCTTTATTTAAGAAGCTGTCGGATTCCTGTAAGGCACACAAAGGCTTATGGAATGCGGAAGCAGAAAAGCTTTTATTTGAACATTTTGGTGTCTGATCATCTGGATAGCGGCTCAGTATCAGCTAAGATTGCAAATGTAATTGCAGATGCAATTGATTAGAGGGCTTTCATCAGATGCTGAGTTTAAGCGGAGGAGATGGAAGCTTGCAGCATAAATAAATGTATAGAGTATAGTGTAAATTGCCTCGCGAGATGAATTCGAGTTATTAGCAGAATAGCAAAAGAGGCTATTCTTCACGGTTTATGCCCAAAAAGCATGGGCATTAGTGTGAAATAAAGGATAGAGAGGAGAATCAATATGGTTAGTCAGAAAACTACCGTAATCAATAAATCCGGAATCCATGCAAGACCGGCGGGTGAACTTGTGCAGGTCGCATCCAAGTGTTCTTCGGAGGTTGTTATCCGGGTTGGTGAAAAGAGTATAAATCCAAAAAGTATCTTAATGTTGATGGCAGCCGCCATCCGCTGCGGTACGGAGATTACCGTGGAGTGCAGCGGTGAAACGGAGGAAGAGGATTTACAGAGAATCCTGGATGCCATAGCCGGTGGATTAGGAGAATAGTGAGGGCTGCAGATGAAAGCCATTAAAGTTGAAAAAACCGCATCAAAGGGTATCGCAATGGGGAAAGCCTTCCTTGTGCGTAAACCGGAACTGAAAATAAGTGCCGGTTTAATACAGGAGGAAACCATTCCGGATGAGTTAAAGAGATATGATACGGCTGTCGGACTGGCAGCCGCAGAACTGGAAGAGTTAGCTCGTACCAGTGCCATTTTCGGAGCCCATCTGGAAATGGTAAAGGATATTGCCCTTTATGAGAGCGTAACGGCAAAGATAAAAAGCAGATATAATGCAGAAACAGCGCTGATGGAAGCCTCGGCGGAATTTATACAGATTTTTGAGTCCATGGATGATGATTATATGCGTGAAAGAGCTGCCGATGTAAAGGATGTCAGTTACCGGTTATTATGTGACTTGCAGGGAGTTACCGCAAATCCCTTTGAAGGGATTGCCAAACCGGTGATACTGGTGGCAGAGGATTTAACCCCATCGGATACGGCAAATCTGGATCTTAAATATGTACTTGGCTTCATTACCAGGGACGGAGGTGTAACAAGCCATGTTTCCATTATGGCAAAAAGTCTTGGCTTACCCGCGCTGGTAGGGGTTAAGGATATTCTTAAGGAGGTAAGCGAAGGGGATACGGTCATTCTGGATGCGGGACAGGGGGATATTATCATCAATCCCCGGGAAGATGTTGTAGAAAATTACAGGAATTTAAAATCAGCTTTTGAAAAAAGGCAGTCGGAATTAGCAGAGATGACAGGTCTTCCGGCCGTTACCAGGGACGGCAAAGAAGTTTTATTATGTGCCAATGCCGGCAATATTAAGGATATCAGGAATGCCTTACAGTATAATGTGGATGGAATCGGACTTTTCAGAAGTGAATTTCTTTATATGGAGAACAGCCATTTTCCGACGGAGGAGGAGCAGTTTTTAGTATACCGGGAAGCTGCCAAGCTTTGCAGCAGGGAACTTACCATAAGAACCCTGGATATCGGGGGCGATAAAGAACTGCCCTATTATGTCTTTGAGAAAGAGGAAAATCCTTTCTTAGGCTGGCGTGCCATACGGATCTCCCTGGAACTAAAAGATATGTTTAAAACCCAGTTGAGAGCAATCCTGAGAGCCAGTGCTTTTGGCCATGTGCGTATTATGTTTCCTATGATAATATCTCTGGAAGAATTAAGAATGGCAAAAGCGGCGGCAGAGGAATGCAAACAGGAACTAAAGAAAGAAAATACACCCTTTGATGAAGCGATTCAACTGGGAATGATGATTGAGACACCGGCTTCCGTAATGTTAGCCGGTAAATTTGCAGAAGAAGCAGATTTTTTCAGCATCGGAACCAATGATCTGACCCAGTATATGCTGGCGGTGGACAGAGGCAATAAAAAAATTGCCGGGATGTATAATTCCTTTCACCCCTCCGTTCTGCACAGTATTAAGCAGGTAATAGGAGCGGGGCATGATAAGCAGATCAAAGTTGGAATGTGCGGCGAATTTGCCAGCGATGAAAGAGCGGTAAAACTGCTTCTGGGACTGGGGCTGGATGAATTCAGCATGTCATCTGCAGAGATACCGAATGTTAAAAACATAATTCGTAATACTTCCTATGACGAAGCGGTGGAGTTAGCAGAAAAAGCATTGGGTCAGAGTACTCTGGCTGATATTTACGGGGTACTGGGCATAGAAGTTTAATCCGGAATAGCGGTAAAGGATGAAGTGAATTTTATATCTACTTCATCCTTTTTTAGTACATTAGAAATCCCATGGAATTCTCCTAAGCATAAAAAAACGGACCAAACGATAGCTGGGAAGGGAGCAGTGCGGAAGAAAGCTTTGATAGTAAAAAACCGGCTTGCGGAGAAAGGAATCTTAATTTTATAGGTAGAACTATTATTTTCTGAGGTTCAGGCCGGAAAAAAACTCCCAATTTTGGTATATAATGTATTTATTTGTTTTAATTACACAAATTAATTCTTTCGCTTGATACTTAAATGGTTAAAATGAATAAATTTTTTCAAATTTCGTAAGTAAAAGATTGCCAATATAAGCTTTGAGAGGTAAAATAGGAGTTAGGGAACAGGGCTGCTAAATGCATTAATAAAAGTGTTTAAGACGGCACCTGTACATGTACGGCATTCAATTAGAATGCCGTATATTCTGCTTAATCCGATACGGCTTCTCGGATTAGCAAAAGGTAAATAGAATAAAGCAGATAGAATAAAGCAGATAACGATTGCATTGTGGCTATGGGGACAAGTTCATGTCACATAAAGCAGGAACGGGCAGAGAAAGCAATGTGGATATGTATATCGCTTTGAATGGAGGATCAAATGAAAGACGATAAGACAAGAGAATTATTAATCTCTGGATATGGGCCTGGAACTGCACAGGAAGCTTCGATTGCTTTATATGAGATGACAAGCCGGTTAGAATTTAATAAGGTGCTGTGGGAAGATACGGTTACTGCACCTACCTTCTTATGCACCTATCATGATATTTGTTTTGGAATCCGGGAAGAGGGCAGCAGCGGAGCCGTGTTATGTTACCAGAGACAGGAGGATAAATACATACTTAAAGATAAGCTGGAGTTAAAAGGCGGTGCCCTGTGCCATATCGTATACCAGCCGGCTAGTCAGGTCCTTTATGCTTCCTTTTATGAAACGGGCCATGTTGCGGCAATAAAAGTAGAAAACTTCCGTTTTACGAAAGTACTTAATTTTTTTCAGATACCGTCTGATATACCGGGAGGACTGACCAGAGCACACTGCTGTGCTTTAGAACCGGACGGCTCCAGGGTTTTTACCGTCAATATCGCACTGGACCGCATCTGCATTTATGATACGGAGGACGGTGCCTTAAAGCCAAACCAGCATCTGCCTTATGTACAATTGGAAAAAGGAAAGGGACCCAGGCATATAAAATTCCATCCTCTCCAGAATTACCTGTATTTGATTACGGAATACTCCAATGAAGTATTCACTTTTCTATATGAAAAAGAAAACGGGCAGCCCAAATTCAAGCTGCTGCAGAAGATCAGTACTCTTCCGGCAGACTTTACCGGTACCAGTTACGGCTCCGCTTTAGAAATCTCAAAGGACGGAAGATTTTTATATGCTGCCAACCGGGGGGCCGATACTATAGCAGTCTTTGATATCAATCCCGACGGAACGTTAACGAAGATTCAGGACAGAAGCTGTGAAGGAAGCTGCCCCAGACATATCGCACTGACAAAGGATGATGCCGGTCTGCTGATTGCCAACCAGAATACCGATGAAGTTGTAATCCTTAAGACCGATGAATACAATGGCATGCTGTCAGAAATCCTATCAAGGAAAGCGTTTTACCGTCCGGCTTATATAGAGGAATTGTAAAAGAGTACATTTATTTTTACGTTGCAAAGGAAAATAAAGTTAATTTAGGACAGGTGCTGCCATGAAAGAAAAAACATCGGAGGGACATAAAGAAAACATAATCAGTTGTATCCGGGAAGAGGATTTAGCAGATAAGCCGGCAATTCTTATTAACAATGTAGAAGAGGGCTTTGAAAATTATGAGTATCTGGTATTACAGGGTGAGAAAGAGGCTTATGAACAGTTTTTAGCCCAGGTAATGGTACTCAATGGTATTGCTGATGCCTATGCTGATTTTTACTATGCAAGACTGGATGAGGTACAAAAAGAGTGTTTTCATAAAGCCTTATCCGAAGAAAACCGGACTTTTCTGTTAGAAGGTACCTGGACAGACGGAATATATTATTCTTTAAATAGCAGGCTGCTGCAATTTCTGCTGGAGATTACGGTTAAAGAGTTGTTATTTAGTACGTTTTATTTTACCAGATATGCCTGTACAGTATGGGGAAATTATGGTTTACGGTTTCCTGTCTTTTTCCGGGAGGATGAAACGAAGGAAAAATATCGGAAACTGGCAGAGAGTTGCGGCTTAACTGCGGAATAATGTAAGGGTAAAAGGCTTCTGTGAGTATTACCTGATCGAGCGGTAGGTAGTTTCTTAACCGTATATGCAGAATATTTTTAAGAGCAGTAAAGAATATTAAGCAGGAAATAGACCATACATATTGAATAAAGAATAAGGTGTTAATTATAAGAAGATATATATTGTTAACAGAGATTTGCTGTAGCGAAATAAATCACAAGCAGAGTTAAATCGTAAGCAGAGATTTACTGAAAGCAGAAATAAATCATAGCAGAAATAAATCATAGCAGATAAAATCGTAGACAGAATATATCATATACAGTAAGTAAATTAGTAATAGTGATAACTATATATAGTGAATAGATCATAAACAAAAAAAGACTATATGCAGTTCATAATCGTATATATAATAAAACCATATATGAAATATTATCGCAGGAAAGCGAAAGGAGAACCAATATGTTTAAAGATTTAGTAACACAAGCCCGTTCTATCCGGCGTTTTGACGGAGCAAAAGAAATAACCGCAGAGCAGCTTCGGGAACTTGCCGATTACGGAAGACTTTCCCCAAGCGGTGCCAACCGTCAGCCGTTAAAATATATACTGGTACATTCCGGGGAAATGAATGATAAGGTATATGAAAATGTAGCCTGGGCCGGTTATTTAAAGGATTGGGACGGCCCGGTTTCAGAAGAACGCCCTACCGGTTATATCCTTATGTTAAGAGATAATTCCATCAATAAAGCCATGACTATGGATGAAGGGATTGCTGCTCAGAGTATTTTTCTGGGTGCAGCACAAATGGGACTTGGCGGGTGCTTTATCGGCAGTTTCAAAAAAGAACCACTAAAAAACCTTTTGGGTATCGGTGAAGAATTTGACATTGCACTGGTAATTGCTTTAGGATATCCCAAAGAAGAAGTTGTGCTGGAAGAAATCAACGACAACGGCGAGGTTAAGTACTGGAGAGACGGCAACCAGGTACACCATGTACCCAAACGTACACTGGAGCAGGTTATTGTAAAAGAATGGTAAGCCGGTAACTAAGCTTTATTTACGCTCGTATTCATTCCGAAATCAAAATGTCTTATGATAATAATTTCTATAATTGTTTAATTTATGAAACTGTAGTATGTATAATAAGTATAGTATGGAGGGGAATCTATGCTATCTGGTAAGAGAGTAAAATATAGTTATCGATATTTTCTTCCGTTCATCATAATATTATTGGTTATGGCGGTATTTCCCATAACGGTTTATGCAGATATGGGGCCAAAGCCTAAAATTACAATCCGTGTTGCCAATCCTCCGAAAGGGGAATATTATCTGGATTTATTAGTTAAGGATGAGGGCACCTATGATAATCTCAAAGAGGACCGGGCAGGTTATGACCAAACAAAACTTGCCCTTTTAGAAGCTTATTACAGCGGCGGCTGGCATCCTGGTTTAACAAAAGGGACAGGAGCTCCCCTTTTTGGAAAACTGACCGGAATAACAGAATCGGAGAAGATGATCCATATCTTTAGTTATATGGGGGTTCCCGAGGATTTCAAACTTATCCTGGTTACTCCGGATAATCAGATATTCGTTTCGGAGGAAATACATAAAAACGCATTTGATTTTACCTTGGATTATGATTATCTTTCAGGGGAGATTAGGATAGAAAAGCTTCCGAATTCTTACTTAAAACAGTATTTGAGTACCTGTATACCAACCCTTTTGTTAGAAGGGATCGTTCTGATATTATTCGGCTTCAGCCTGAAAAAGAATTGGAAGCCCTTTGTTGGGATTAATATCTTAACACAGATATTTCTCACCGCAGCCGCCTCTGTATTTATTAAAGAAGGGCAGGTCACCGGTTATCTGGTCATCATACCGGTTGAGATCCTTATATTACTTATTGAAATACTGGCCTTTACCAAATTATTAACCCAACATAGTAAATTGAGAAGAATTGTTTTTACGATTATCGCAAATTTATTCAGCTTCCTAATTGGCTGTGCGCTTATATCCAGCAACTTGATATAGGTATTGTGGAGGGAATAAACAGTGGTATTCGGGGTAGTTGGTCCATATTATCTTTAAAGAATATAACATTTACTTGATACGCCCTATTGCATTCTATAAATGATTAGAAAGTGAGATATAAAGTGATATCAGGCCGGATAATATTCCTCCGGTAAATGAGAGGTGTCGTTTAAGGTTATAAGAATAGGTACCTGGCTGGCTCCGATGGATATTTTGCTGACGGAGGTATTGCCCAGAAAGAAGCGGTGATACATAGTCATTTTCCAGTCAAAAATCCCGATCAAAGCAGCTTTTAAGATCCCGCCGTGGGCAACAAAAATCAACTTTTTTCCTGCGTGTATCTCTGCCAGGTTTAAAATGGCATTCTTTGCACGGGTGCCGGCACTTTTCAGGGTCAAATCACCTCCTATCAGCTTACCTTGGAGTTCATCATTACGCCAGGTCTGGTATTCCTCAGAGTACTGCTCTCTGATCTGATGTATGGTCAGGCCTTCCCAGGCGCCGAAGTTGATCTCCCGTAAGTCTTCGATCACAACTGGTTTCACTTTATCATGACCCTGACAGAGGATTTCAGCTGTCTGTTTTGCGCGGCTTAAGGGACTGGTATAAACATAATCGAAATTATTATTAAAAACTTCTTTTAACAAACCGGCTTGTACTATGCCTTCCTGTGACAGCTGTATATCCGTACTTCCCTGGAATTTACCTTCTTTATTCCATTCTGTCTCGCCATGTCTGACTAAGTATATTTCTGTTTTCATTTTTAACTCCTTTACCCGTATAGAATTATATCGGAGATAGTATAATATAATCTCTGTTACATTATAATCCTAAAGTATAACAGCCACCGTAATAAAAGTCCATAGAAAGCCGGGATATTCTTATATTGTGATAGCAGATTTATTACATTATTCTTATTACAACTAAACCAGTGCATGGTTATATAAAACTGGACTGAGTACCAAGGATAAACGTTCTGATATTACATCCGAAAAAATAGGTGTAGCGAAACTGCGAGAGATTGTTTTAAATATTGCATCCGAAAAATTAGTCAAGTAATTTATCGCTTGAGTTTAAAAGATGTACTTTGCTTCAATGTAATATAGTCACTTGGTCTTTTATGCAGATGTACACTTGGACTTTTTATGCATATGGAATATACTTGACTTTTAAATATTACAGGTGTAAGATATAACAAGTAAATTAATCTGTTTAATAACTGCATTTATTTAAATATGGCATAGAGATTCAATCATTATACTTTGTTTAGTGAATATAAATAATTAAAAGTATTAAGATTTTTAATTTAAATTCTTACGAGTGTAGGAATTGAGAAAAAAGAGTGGGAGAATTTTTTGAATTGAATTACAGAAAGGATGCCACAAAGTGAATTCTTTCATTCTGTAACCTGGTTTCACATATTATCCTGTGGCAGTATCCCAGGCAGATCAGAAATATGATATGGCATAGGATAAAGAAAAACACTTTCACACTGAGTTTTGCATTCTGAGAATGAATGCAAGCACTCATTCTCAAACAGGGAGGCAAATTATGAATAGAAGAAATAAAAGAAATAGAGTTAAAAAATACTTTTCCTTTTTTTTATGCAGCATGGTTTTAGCAGGAACAATTGGAGCCGGGATTTTGGTATTTCTCCTATGGAAGAAACCGCAAGTTCTGCCTAAGGGTATCTCCATCGGCCAAAAGAAAGAGGTGTCTGTCACACCGGATATGATACTTTTACAGTACTTATCCTGCATTGAAAAGAAAGAATATGGAACTATGTATTCTCTGTTGGATGAACAAAGCAAAACAGAAATAACGAAGGAAGATTTTATAACCAGAAATCAGAAAATATACGAAGGAATCGAAGCGGAAAATATCAGGGCAGAAATATCTTCTATGGAAAAAAATCAAGAGATGGCGACGGTGATAAACTATCATACCAGTATGGATACCATTGCAGGGAAAATTGAATTTGAGAATCAGGCAGTATTACATAAGGATGGGAATGAAAAGCCGGTACTGTCCTGGAAGGACAGTATGATTTTTCCTAAACTGGAATCCACGGATAAGGTCAAAGTATCCATGCATCCAGCAAAGCGGGGAAAGATTCTGGACCGGAATGGAGAAGTACTGGCTGGTTCTGGGACCGCATCCTTAGTTGGTCTGGTGCCGGGGAAGCTGGATGCAGAAAGTGGTACGGATAAAAAGGAACTGGCTTCCTTATTAAACACCACCGAAGAAAGCATAGATAAAGCCTTAGGTGCAAAGTGGGTGAAAGAGGATTCCTGGGTTCCGTTAAAAACCATTGAAAAGTTGGATGATGTACAATTGCTTACGGAAAATCCAAGTGAACAGACACAAATTAATAAGAAATTGCAGGATGGACTCCTAAAAATTCCCGGTGTTATGATAACGGATACGCAGGTAAGATCTTATCCTCTTGGTAAGGCCGCCGCCCATCTGACCGGCTATGTGCAGAAGGTAACGGCAGAAGACCTGGAAAAGCACAAGGATGAAGGTTACAACAGCAGCAGTGTGATTGGCAGAAGTGGTATGGAAAGCCTGTATGAAAAAGAATTGAAAGGGAAAGACGGATATGAGATTGATATCGTAAATTCCGATGGAGATGTAAAGGAAATTCTTGCCGCTCTGCCAAAAGAAGAAGGTAAGGATATAACACTTACCATAGACAGCCATTTACAAAATACTCTATATGAAGAATTTAAAAAAGACAAAAGCTGTTCCGTTGCCATGAATCCTTATACAGGCGAGGTATTAGCCCTGGTCAGTACACCGTCCTTTGACAGCAATGACTTTATCAGAGGTCTGTCAAAGGAACAGTGGAAGGAACTGAATGAAGATAAGTCAAAACCGTTATATAACCGTTTCCGGCAGAGCTGGTGTCCCGGCTCGTCCTTAAAACCTATTGTAGCGGCCATTGGATTAGCAGCGGGAACCCTTGACCCCAATGAAGATTTCGGCAGCGAGGGTAAGAGCTGGAGGAAAAACGCTTCCTGGGGCGGCTATACAGTTACTACGCTCCATACCTATGAGCCGGTTATTTTAAGCAATGCGCTGATCTACTCCGATAACATCTATTTTGCCAAAGCTGCTCTTAAAATAGGGAGGGAGAACCTGGAAGAGGGACTTAACAGGCTGGGATTTAATCAGACGCTTCCCTTTGATATTACCATGGCCAAAGCCCAGTTTTCCAATACCGAACAGATAGAAACAGAGATCCAGCTTGCTGACAGCGGGTACGGACAGGGACAGATATTGATCAATCCCCTGCATTTGGCAGTTTTGTATACTATTTTCGCTAATAAAGGCAGTGCCATAAAACCCTATCTTTTATACCGGGATAATACAGAGCCGGAAGAATGGCTCCCCCAGGTATTTTCTCCGTCAGTGGCAGAACAGGTTAAAAAGGCTATGATAAAGGTAGTAAACACAAAGGAAGGAACCGGGTTTCCTGCTCACACAACGGATATAAATCTGGCGGGAAAAACGGGAACCGCAGAAATTAAAGCTTCCAAGGAGGACACCTCCGGGACAGAGCTTGGGTGGTTCGGCATATTTACGGCGGATAAAGAGGCGGATAAGCCCATACTGCTGATCAGTATGGTTGAAGACGTGAAAAATAGGGGCGGGAGTTCCTATGTTGTTAAAAAAGATAAACTTGTACTTGATGCATATTTTTCAGGTGAAAAAGAGTGATAGATATAAAAAGCTGGAAAATCCTTTTCAGCCGTAGGAAAACCTTTCATCCTTCACACAGGTTTTAACACAGAACAAAGGTACAGAAATGGAGAAACAATGAGGAACAATACGGGAACGCTCCGATTAGTTATTATAAACGGAATTATGGTAATTTTGTTTCTGATATTGATCGGAAGAATGTATCAGCTGCAAATACTGAATGCAACAGAAAATATTGATAACACGGAACTAGCTGTCGGAAAGACTGTGGTATTAAAAAGTGCAAGAGGCAATATTTATGACCGGAACGGGAAACTCTTAGCCTATAACAGGCTGGCCTATTCGGTAACCCTTAAGGATATCGGGGGTTACAGGTCAAACCGGATCAGACAGCTAAGCTTAAACAGTGTGTGCTATAAACTGGTAAAACTGTTTCAGAAAAACGGGGAAGTATTAAACAATGAATTATTGATAGACATAGATTCTGCGGGAAATTACGAATATACGACAGCAGGTACCAAATTAGAGCGATTCAAGGCGGATCTCTACGGAGTGGCTAAGACCGGGGATATGACCAGGGAGCAAATGGAAGCTACCCCGGAGGAACTTATTAATTATATGAAAAGCACCAGTAAATTTGCCTTATATGGTGAAAGAAATATGGAGTATTCCCCAGAGGAATTAGAAGCGTATGGCTTAAATGTTTCGTATAATAAAGCAGAGACCCTGGCTATTTTAGGATTACGTTACATGCTGTCTCTTAATACTTACCAGAAGTATCTGCCGGTTATTGCAGCGAAAGATGTCTCTGAAAAAACCGTAATCCAGGTGAAGGAAAACATAAATGAACTTATGGGCGCCGATATAGAAGAGGATTACAAACGTGTCTATGACGGCGGCGAAGCCTTTGCCCATATTCTGGGCTATACGGGGATGATATCTTCCGAAGAACTGGAAGCCTATCAAGAAAAGAACCCGGATTATACCATCCGGTCCGAAATAGGGAAAATCGGTATGGAGCAATATATGGAGGATACCCTTAAGGGCAGGGACGGGACAGCAGCTTTGTATGTAAACGGCAGCGGAAAAGTTCTAAAAGAAGGTGAGGTGGAGGAACCGGTCGCCGGAAAAGATGTTTATTTAAGCATTGATAAGGAGCTGCAGACGGCAGTATATAATATATTGGAACAACGTATTGCGGGCATATTGGTCAGTAATATTATGAATGCCAAGGAATTTAATAAATTAAGCGTAAGGGATGCATCGGATATCAAGATACCGATATATGAGGTATATTTTGCCTTGATTAATAATGAAGTTATTGATTTAAAGCATTTA